>JANMXB010000627.1:0-4362 GCA_031380765.1 Pseudomonadota bacterium
GACGGCGGGCACCTCTACACGGTGGTCCTGCGCGACGTCACGCTGCGCAAGACCGCGGAGGACGCGCTGCGCCAGTCGCAGGCCGAGCTGCGCGAGCTGTCCGCGCAGGTGCTCCAGGCGCGCGAGGAGGAAAAGACGCGCATCGCGAGGGAACTGCACGACGAGCTCGGCCAGCAACTGACCGCCCTCAAGATGGATCTCGCCTGGGCGCGCGAGCGGGTGCCCGAAGGCGCGACGGCACTGGCCGACAAGCTCGCGCGCATGGACGCAACGCTGGACACTACGGTCGGCGCGACCCGGCGCATTTCGTCCGACCTGCGGCCCCTGATGCTCGACGACCTGGGACTTGCCGAGGCGGCCGAATGGCTGGCGGAGGATTTCGAGCAGCGCACCGGCATCGTCTGCGCGCTGGCGCTGGAGGATTCGGAGGCGGTTTCGAGCCTCGCGCCGGACACCGCGACCGCCCTCTACCGGATCCTGCAGGAATCGCTCACCAATGTGGCGCGGCATTCGCAGGCGGGTCACGTCAGCGTCGAGCTTGCCATCCAGGGCAGCGATGTCCTCCTCGCCGTCGAGGACGACGGGCGGGGGATTTCCAGCGAAGACCGGCGCAAGCCCCGCTCATTCGGCCTCAAGGGACTGCGCGAGCGTGCCCACTACCTTGGCGGCACCGCCGAAGTCGTTTCGCCGAGCAGTGGCGGAACGCGCGTGGCGGTCCGCGTGCCGGCTCTCAGGGCGGCTGCGCCATGACGCGGATCCTCATTGCGGATGACCACACGCTGGTGCGCGAGGGCCTCAAGCGGATCCTGTCGGTCAATCCCGACCTGGTCGTCGCCGCGGAGGCTTACGATGGCGACCAGTGCCTCGCGCGCGTGCGCGAGGGCGATTTCGACCTGGTGCTGCTCGACATGTCGATGCCGGGACTCTCGGGCATCGATCTCCTCAAGCGCCTCAAGGCGGAAAAGCCAAAGCTGAAGATCCTCGTGCTCTCGATGCACGGCGAGCACCAGTACGCGGTGCGCGCCTACAAGGCCGGCGCCTCGGGTTACCTCACCAAGGACAGCGCCGCCGCCCAGCTGGTGGCCGCGATCCGCAAAATCGCCGCGGGCGGCGTCTACATCAGCGCTGCGGCCGCCGAGCAGCTGGCCATCGGCGCGATGGGCAATGGCACGGGCGACACCACCGACCTCCCCCATCGCGCGCTGTCGGACCGCGAGTTCGGGATTTTCCGCATGCTGGTCGCGGGGACCTCGATCACCGGCATCGCCGAGGCGCTCCATCTCTCGGTCAAGACGGTGAGCACCCACAAGACGCGCATCCTGCAGAAGATGGGCATGGCGAGCACGGCCGAGCTGGTGCGCTACGCCCTCGAGCACCAGCTACTGGACGCGCCGGGCGCCTCCTGAGTTGCAGGGGTAGGAGGATTCCTACCCCCGCCCTAAGCGGATTCCGCACGCTGCTTTAAGCCGTTTCCCACCGCTCGATTAAGGCTCCTCCGATGGAGCCTGCACGCATGACGCCGCACACTGCGGCCATGCAATCGAACACCACATCCAGCGCCCTGCGGGTCTTCCTGGTCGAAGATTCGGACCTGATCCGCGAGCGCCTGGTCGCGCTCCTCTCCCCGGTTGCCGGCACGCAGCTCGTCGGTTTCGCCGACCGTTCCGACGTGGCGGTCAGCGAAATCGTGAAGCTGCGGCCCGATGCCGTGGTGCTCGACCTCAACCTTGCAACCGGCACCGGCGTCGACGTGCTGCGCGCCCTCCAGGACGAGGCGCCCGAAGTCGAGGTGTACGTGCTGACCAATTTCGCCAACCCGCAGTATCGCCGGCTGTGCATGCACCTGGGCGCGCGCGGGTTTTTCGACAAGAGCACCGAATTCGAGAAAGTGCGCGACGCCATCGCCGCGCGCGCGTTGCAGCACATTCACTAGGGAGTCCGCTCATGCAAGCCGTCGTCGCTTTCGACCAGACCAAGAGAACTTCGCGCGCAGCGTGCATGCCCGCCATGCGCAAATTCGAAGTCACCTGCACTGGGTGCAACCTGCGCGAAATGTGCCTGCCCGAAGGCCTTTCGGACGACGAGATGCAGCGCATGGAAAACCTGGTCTACGCGCGGCGCAAGGTGAAGCGCGGCGAGTCGCTGTTTCGCGCCGGCGACAAGTTCACCTCCGTGTACGCCATCCGGGTCGGCTTTTTCAAGACCGCGCTGATGCACGCCGACGGCCGCGAACAGGTCACCGGCTTCCAGATGCCAGGTGAGCTGCTGGGCCTCGACGGCATCGGCGCGGGCAGCCACTCCTCGAACGCCGTGGCGCTCGAGGACTGCGAAGTCTGCGTGCTGCCCTTCGCGCTGATCGAGGAGATCGGCCGCGAAATCCCGGCCCTTCAACGCCACCTGCAGAGCGTGCTGTCGCGCGAAATCGTGCGCGACCACGGCGTCATGATGCTGCTCGGGAGCATGCGGGCCGAGGAGCGTCTGGCGGTGTTCCTGTTGAATCTCTCCAAGCGCTTCATCCGCCGCGGCTGGTCGGCTTCCGACTTCCACCTGCGCATGACGCGCGACGAAATCGGCAGCTACCTGGGCCTCAAGCTGGAGACCGTAAGCCGGCTGTTCTCGAAATTCCAGGGCGACGGGCTCATGGAAGTCAACCAGAAGCACGTGCGCATCGGCAACATCGCCGGCCTCGAGCAGGTGCTCGGCGCCAGGCACTGAGCTGCGCCGGTCCGGTCCGCGTATTGCCGGCCGCTCAACGGAATACCAGGACCGGGATCGTCGAGTGTGAGAGCACCTTCTGCGTCACGCTGCCGACGATGAGCCCGGTCAGCCCGCGATGGCCGTGCGAAGCCATGAAAATGATGTCGCACCCCGACTCGCGCGCGGCCTCGACGATGCCTTCGTGCGGCTGCGAAACCTTGCTCACGCGCCAGTCGTACGCGACGCCCGCTGCTTTCGCGGCCTCGGCCGGCCCGGAGGCATGCTGCTCGGCGGCCAGGTTCGAGCGGCGGTCGAACTCCTCGACCAGGTCTTTGGTGAGATGGGCGCCGACATGATGCATGTTCATGTCTTCGATGGCGTAATAGCCGGTGACGCGCGCGCCGACTTCGGCGGCGAAGGCGATTGCCGAGGTCACGGCCTTGGACGCCAGCGACGACCCGTCGGTGGGAACCAGAATGTGCTTGTACATGGCGACTCCTTTCGGTGAGAGATGTGCTGCCTTCATTTGACATCAGCCGCGGGGGCGGGCTTTGATCTGGATCATCCGATGCGCCGGGAGCGCGGCGCGCGAAACCCGCCGGGCGCCTTACAATCACCCAACGCCACCGAGACGGAGACTCCGATCATGCCAAAGCCCGAATTCGACATCGACGCCGCCCGGCGCCTGGTCGACGCGATTTCCGCCGACCTGGCCGCGCTGCCCCCGGACAGCACGCGCCATGCACAACTGCGCGCCGAGGTCGGGCAGCTCAAGGCAATGCTTGGGGATGCCGGCGCGCCTCCGCCGGCCGTGGAGGCCGGCATGCGCTCGGTTCATTCGCTCGTGGACCGCGCCTCGGCCGAGCTGCAGCGCGACGGCGTAAAGGCGGGAATGTTCCTCCAGGACCTCGGCCGCATGCTCGGGCTGGACTGAGGGCGATGGTCACCGCACCGCCGGGCTGACCGCGGGCCAACGCGCGGACTACGCGCGGTGAAACAGCATGGGCTGGCCTTGCCGGTCGAACGGGATGAACGAGCCGATCGAGCCGGCCTTGATGGACTCGATCATGCGCTGCAAATGCTGATTGGCTTCCTCGCTCGTCGGCGCACAACCGCGGCGCCCCGCGAGGCCGGCCACGAATACGACGACCCATTCGCGCCCGAACTGGCGCGACTCCTCAACCAGCGCGGCAAATGTGCCCAGCTCATCCGGGGTCTTGTCCACGGAGACCACCGGCGTGAGCGAGCCTCCCTCGCCGGCCTGGAAGCGGGCGCGCTGGCCAGGCGTGCAGTCCTGCGGCAGTTCGGCATCTGCAAACACGAACAACAGCCGCTGCGGCTCCGGTTGGCTGCGCGCGGCGCGCAGCAGGTCGTCAAAGCTCGAAATGTCCACGATCACTGCACCAGCGGGGTATCGGCTGCATCGAGTTCCACGCCTTCCACCGCGGCCTCCCCGGCGAGCAGGCGCAGGTATTGGCGCAGCGCGGTCACGAAGGTCTGCTGGCGCAGCGACATGGCCACCGCGCCGCGCACCGACTCGAAACTCTGCGCGACACCCGGCTCGCGTTCCAGCACCTCGACCACATGCAGCCCGAAGCGGCTGTGCACCAGGCGCGCCAACACGCCCACCTCGGCGTGGCCGAACAGCTCGCGCGCGAACTCCGG
>JANMXB010000650.1:0-10980 GCA_031380765.1 Pseudomonadota bacterium
CTCGGCAAGGCGTTCTTGGCCTGGCAGCCGGCACACACGGCCCTCGAGATCATCCGACGGATCGGACTGCCGGGCCGTACCCGCACCTCGATCACGCAGTGCGGGGAATTCCTCAAAGAGCTGCGGGCGGTCCGCTCGCGCGGTTATGGCGAAAGCCGCGAGGAGTACCACGCGGGCATCAAGGGGCTCGCGGCACCGGTGTTCGACAGCGCAGGCAAGGTCGTCCTGCTGCTGACCGCGGCGGGGTTGTCTCAGGATCTTTCTCCCGCGAAGATGAAGTCGCGAGGCACCCGGCTGAGCGCCGTAGCCGACGACGTCACAAGAGCGCTCGGCGGCACATCACTTATTCGCTGAGCGTGCCGTGCGGCTTTTGACACGACGCCAGCGGCCTGCCTACGATACTATATGCAGAATTGCAGTTCTTCATACAGAACCTGGGAGCACATCAGTAGATGCAATCAGTCAAGACGCTGGGCGGCCTGAGCTTTGGCTATGTCTTCGACCCCGAAGTGATAGAGCAGGCGATCGCGCTGCGGCCGGACATCGTCGTGGCGCAGGGGACTTCGTCCGATTCGGGGCCGGCATATTACGGAACGGGCAAACCGCACTTCCCGCGCGAGAACATCTTCCGCGGGCTGGAGCCGTTGATCGTTACCGCCCGCAAATTGAACATTCCCTTCGTGATGTCCCTGGGAAGCGCGGGAACTGATCGCCAGCTCGACTACGTGCTCGGCATCGTCGATGACATCGTCGAGAAGCACCACCTCAATTTCAAGGCCGCCGTCATCAGCGGCGAGGTCGACAAGTCCTACTTGCGCGGCAAACTGCGCTCGGGCGTGGACATTCCGCGGCTCGTGAAAAGCCCGGCATTGTCTCCCAGCCTCACGTTGCAAGACATCGACACCGCGGTTGCAGTGGTCGGACAGATGGGGCCGGAACCGGTCATCGAAGCGCTCAAATCAGACGTCGACGGTGTCTTCACCGGCCGCGCGCTCGACAGCGGCCTGTTCATGGCGCTGCCGATGATCAACGGCATCGACAAGGGTCTCGCAGCGCATTTTGGAATGGTCATGGCATGCGGTGCGATGGCCGCGGTGCCGGGCGGCATCGACTTGTTGCACGGCGAGATCGACAAGGAAGGCTTCCTCGTTCTGCCCCCGAATCCTGCGCGGCAGTGCACGCCGATGTCGCTCGCGGCGCACACGCTGTACGAGCAGCCGGAGGCGGGAATCGAATACCTTCCCGGTGGCATACTGGATACGACGCAAGCGCGGTACACCCAGCAACTCCGCGGCACCCGAGTCACCGGCAGCCGCTGGCTAGCCAACAACCCTTACACGGTGAAGCTGGAGGCGGCCGTGTCGCGCGGATTCCGCACGATCTGCCTGGCAGGAGTGCGCGACCCGAACCTGCTGGCATGTCTGGATTTCGTGCTGGAGAAAATTCGCGCATCGGTCGAAAAGCAGATCGGCAAGCCGGAGGAAGTCGGCTATCAGCTTCAGTTCCGCGTCTACGGCCGCGATGCCGTCATGGGCAGTTGGGAGCGCTCCGCCAAGATCGGCGGACACGAAGTCGGACTGGTCATCGACGTGATCGCCGGCACTCAGGAGAAGGCGAACTACGTCTGCAGCATGGCGCGCGGCGACCTGCACATGAACGACTATCCTGGCCGCAAAAGTACGGCCGGCAACGTGGCGCTCGCCTTCTCGCCCAGCGAGGTGGAGATGGGCGAGACCTTCGGTTTCCACATATGGCACCTGCTGCCCTTGGATAACCCGAGCGAGCCCTTCCGCACGACAGTGCGCCAATTCAATGGCAGGAGCAAGGCATGAGCAAGACGCTGGGCGACGTGGCGAAGGTCATCCGTAGCAAGAACGCGGGACCCTTTCTCACCACGATCGACATCATGTTCGAGGCGGAGGCGGAATATCGCGACATCGTTTCGCGCGGCATCATCACCGAGCAAAGCGTTCGCGATCTCTATGGACTCGCCGAGGGCGAAGTGTCGGGCATCTATTACGCGGACACCTGCTGGTCGATCAAAGTAACGCTGATCAACCGGATTCCTTCGGGCGATTTCGGCAATGCGGACGTGTACGGCGCGCAGCAGTACATCCCGTTTCTTACGATGTCGATCTCATGAAACCGCCAGACGCCGCAAAGTGGCCGACGGAACAATTAGCCTTACCGATCGGTTCGGATAAGGACTGGCCGCAGGTACAGTAGTCTCGACCATGACGAATAGCGGCGCATCGCGCTGCACAAACCCTAGCCGGATTGTCAGGATGCGATGTGATTTAGTTTTTCCAGTCCAAGCTCGGCCCGCAAGTCCTCCGTCGCATCGGCCTTGAAGTCCTCAAGTGGAATACCCGTGGCGTCCGCAACCTTAACGACTGCGTTGAACGACGCAACAATTGCTGCGGCATCCACGAGCCCGCTGGATCCAAGCGCGTTGTAGATCGCCTCGCGCGCAAGGCCACGACGTGCCGCGTCTCCGACCAGCATGGCCTCGCCAAACTCGACGAGCAATTCGCCATGCGGCACACCGATGGCCGCGGCATCGCCCTCCAGGACCTCTGACATCCTGAACTCCTGTCCAGCATGTTGGCCGCTCGCACGGAGCAGCGCCGTGTGGCTGACTGTTCAGTAATAGCACCCGTTCAGGGCGGACACTCGCCCGGCAAGGAGTTCGATCTGAACGTGCGATAGCGCTCGATATTCACGAGTGAAATCACGTATTTCGTGGTCTTTGAGGTATAGCTCGACGTCCAAGTCAAAGAAGTTCAGCACTTCCTGCGGCACCAGGCTCAAAGCACGATGAATGTTCTTCGCACCATGAACCGCATAAGGGTCGAGATCGTCAGGCATTAGTGCATCCGGTTCGACTGTACTTACCCAGGCAATGCTTTGCCGAGCATTCATGGGACGATGCCGGGTAGGGGTACCTGGGAGTGCCGCCGGAAGCGGGTGCTGAGTCAAGCCAAGCGAAAGATCGAACGTATCAAGCGCGGTTATGACTGCAATTACGCCGATCGCTTCAACGTATTGCTCCTCTTGAATGCCTTGGTCGAGAATTGCATGAAGCCATTTTTTCGTGAGGCGGCCGGCGTCCGTCGCAATGCGATGAATGACCTCCACCATGGCGTGCGACATGACGCCGAGCGTGTCGTGCGCACCCTCTACGGTGTACGGTGACAATGCGTGCTTACGTCGTTGGCATAGCGCGCAGGAGGGCGCGAGCCGCACTTCCGCCGCAATGGCTAAGCGCTCTTTCCCGCTCCACCACGTGCCAGGTGTCGCCAGCCGTTCCCATGCCAAGTTGCGCTCACGGTCGAGCTCTTTACGAATCGAGGGTTGGCGAGGGTCGAAATTGCGAGTCTCAGTCATGATGTTGTCTTTCTCAGCAGTCTGTCAGCAAATCAATTCGATGAATCAATTGTCCAACGACTCCTATGCGATGGCAATCACAGCGGGTTTTACGTTTCAGGCACAAAAAAAGCCCGGCAATTTTGCCGGGCTTTTTTTGGGCGAAGCGCGCGATCAGAGCTTGCGCGTGCGTTCCCAGTTGGCGCGCGCCTCGGCCATGCGCTGCTCACGGGTGGTCGCGGCGCGGTAGTCCGGCGCGTCCTTGACCGTGGGGATCACGCGGTGCGTGGCGTGGCGGGTGGCAACGGCCGTGTGATGGGCCGCATGGCGGGTCGCCTTGGCGGTCTTGTGCGCCGCATTACGGGTCGCTTGCGCGGTCTTATGGGCGGCGTTTTCCACTTTCACTTCGGCCTTGGTCTCGGCCATGGAGGTGCCGAACGCGCCCAGCATTGCGGCGGCGGCGGCCGCGACGATCGTTTTCTTGAACATGGTGGTTCTCCTTGCGTATGAGGTCGGACCCATTGGACTGTTCCAACGAGAGGGCTGTTCCCTAACGCAAATAACGACCAACCGCCGAGTGCGTTGACGCGTGGCGCTACGCGCATGACGCGTAGTGTTGTCGGCGCTTTCCTACTTGGATGGGCTTGCTACCGTTTCGCGTACGTGTAGCTCCCTAACCGCAATCCGGCATTGGAAATCGCATAGCGCTGGTTATCGAGCTTTGCCCAAATGGAAAGGTTGGGCGTATTGGCCGCTGTCCTGTCATAGGCGTGGCCCGGGTCGTCCGGGTTGACGAGCGCGAGCCGCACGACCTTGTAGGTGACTGTGTCTTTTCCGCACGAGTACATATTTATCACCGTAATCTGCCGCGCCTTCGGTCCGTGGCTGCCCGACTCCACAACCCGGGTGCCCTGGTTGCCCGCAAAGGTCCAGGTACCTCCGACAGGGTGTGACCATGTGCCGGCAAGTTTTCCGAGACAGGGCAATGCCGCGACCTGCGCCGATTGAGCCGCTTGCTCCGCTTCGGGGGTGTGTGAAGCGTCGGTTGCGGCCCTGGCCTTCTCCCTGGCCTTCGCTTCCGCCTCCGCCTTGGCGCGTGCTTCCGCTTCCGCGATCGCGCGGGTTTCGGCGGTCAGCAGCGCTTCGCGGCGCTTTTCCAGCTCGGCCTGCGTCGTTTTGCGATCCTCGGCGATCCTCAAGCGCATCTGCGTAAGCGAGGCCACCGTTTCTTCGAGCAGCCTCGTCGCTTCGGGCCGGTCGCCGCCTTTGGCCGCCGCTGCCGCCGCACTCAGGTTTCCCTCGGCCTTGGGCAAGCCGGAAGGGCCTTCGACCCTCTCGCGGACCTTGTCCTCCAGACCGATGGAAGCCCTGGCAATGCGCCGGGCCTCGCCCACCGCCGCATCCAGGGCCAGGCGGTCCTGGCTCGTTCGGGTCGAGCGCACCAGAGCCTCGACACGCTCGATTTCTCGGCTCGAAGCGGCAGTCGCTTCCCTGATCTCGCGCCGATCGCTGTCCACCAGTTTGAGGAGCGACCTCGCCTCGCCTTCGAGTCTGGCGATCCTCTGCTCCGCCTTCTTCTGCTCTGCGCCATCCGGGAGAAGTCCCTTGATCGCCGGCCAGGCAAGGGCCAGCACCACCACGCCGGCAATCGCCGCGGCGCCAATGGCGAGCCGTTTTCCGCGGCTGGTTCCCGTTTCCGGGGCCGGACTGTGGACGTTTACCGTGACGGGGCCGGTTGCGCGCTGGGGCGGGGACCCCGGTTTGGCAGAAGGCCGTGGCGGAGTCGCCGCCGGAGCCGGCTTTGCCCCGGACACACTCACGATTTCCAGGTCGTACCCCGCCATCGCAAAGGTGTCGCCGGCGTGAACCGCCACCTCGCCGCCCTGGAAATACGACACGCCGTTGACGACCACCGGCGAGCCCGCGGACATCACCCTTAGCAGGTAGCCTCGCGCAGTCCGCTCAAATTCCGCGTGGAGGCGCGACAAGTGCCGGGCCGGGTCCTCGAGGATCAGCGTGCTGTCCGCGCCGCGCCCCACCGTTATGCGCTCGTCGTTCAGCACGCG
The DNA here is from genome assembly GCA_031380765.1 of Pseudomonadota bacterium. Taxonomy (GTDB): domain Bacteria; phylum Pseudomonadota; class Gammaproteobacteria; order Burkholderiales; family SG8-39; genus SZAS-79. The sequence continues at coordinate 5,433 of JANMXB010000650.1, forward strand.
TTCGCCGACAAGCGTTTTTCGGTCCGCGGCGCGGCGGAAGATTTTCAACGATAGAGGCATTTACCCTTTCTCCCAGACCGGAAGCCTACCACCTGGACTTCCGACATGCCTTTTGGCGAGGAATCCGACAGACCTGAACTTAGCGAGCGGGAGCCTGGGATTAACGCTAAACGCGCAAGGGCTATCGGTGGCCGGCAGCCAATCCGGACCCGCTCCGGTAACCGCCGGCGCGAATCGGATCCTTACTGCGGATCCCTACTGCTTCTGAGCAACCACCCGGCCCTGGGGATTGACGAACACGCGGTAACGCATGCCGTTCTTGCATGAAGCAATTTGGTCATTCTCTGCTTGACGTGTGGCACTGACCACCGACCCGCAAGGAAGGCCCAGAACCGACAGTGCGGAGGTCAGGTCCTTGAGAAGCGCAACATCGTCGGCGGCTTGTACCTGGCCCGCGAGGATCGCTGCGATCGTCACTACCGAATACGCAAACCTGGAACGCATGACAAGACTCGCTTCCTGTTGATCAGCCGACCGACTTGAATTTTTCCGGATTCGAAAGAATGCCCCAGATCGCTTCGCGGGAGCTTTCGATCGTGCGCGCAAGCGATGGATCGCCAGGCCGCAGGTGCGTGACTACCTTTACCACCAGCGCGTCGAACGGCTGCCGCAGTGCAGTGACGCCGGTCTTCTGCCCGCTCTGGTAAAAGGCGCGGAACCGGTCCAGAAGGTCATCCATCTGGTTCTTCAGCGCGAGCTTCGTGAACGTTCCGATGGCGCCGGTCTCCCGCAGCCGGGCCTTCAGATCCGCCACGTCGAGCGTCGGCTCGGGTATGCGTGCCACAGCAGGAACGGACTCGCTCCTGGCGGGTTCCGCGGCCGCCGGCTTTGCGGCACTGAATTTTGAATCCGCTTTGGCAAGCGCAGCCGTCTTGGGCGCACTTCCAGGCGCAGCATGAGTTTCGGATTGCTGTGTTGCATGCGTCGACGGTACGGCTTTGTTTGCAGCGTCCCTGGCCGCTGCCGGTTTCCTGGCTGGGGCGGAGGCGCTCGGCGCCGGCGGGGCCTCGGTTTGCACCTCGGTCTTCGCCTCGGGCGTCGCATCGGGCTGGGACGGTGCGGGAGCGGTGGAAACCGAATCGACCGCTGGCGCAGCCAAGGGGGTGCTTGCGCCCGGCGCCGCCTTGTCGGTGCTGGCGCAGCCAAGCACGAAAGCGCATGCAAGGAGGGCGGCGGACCGCAACGTCCTGAACAGTTTGTTGATCATCCGGGTATCCTACCGCCTGCATTGGGGCGATCTGTGCGCAACCCCACGCAGCGGACGGATAAAATCCCGGTTCAGTTTGATTTGTCGAAAGTACACAATTGAAACCTTGCCCGGCTTTCCGCCCCGTGTGGCGAACCGCATGTGCAGCCATTCTGATGCTGCTCGCTTTCGCCGCCCACGCGCAAACCTATCCGCAACGCCCGGTCCGCATCATCGTCCCTTACCCACCGGGGTCAGGCACGGACATCGTTGCGCGCCTTCTCGGCCAGCGCGTCGGCGAATCCTGGGGACAGCCGATCGTGGTGGACAACCGTCCCGGAGCCGGCGCGATCGTCGGGGTCGATTCGCTCGCCAAGGCTCCCCCCGATGGCTATACGCTCGGCATTGCCGACACCGGGCCCCTCGCCATCAATCCGGCGCTGTATCCGAAGCTTCCCTATGACCCGGTGCGCGATTTCGCTCCGGTCGTCGAAGTCGCGAAATTGCCGTTCATGCTGGTGGCGCACCCAACGCTTGGGGTGTCGAGTGTCGCGGAGCTGATTGCCCAGGCCAAGCGCCGTCCCGGTCAGATCAATTATGCGTCGGTGGGGAACGGAAGCGCGGTTCACCTCGCCACGGAGCTTTTCAGGAAGCAGGCCGGGATCGACATCGTCCATATCCCGTACAAGGGCAGCGCGCCCGCGCTCACGGACGTCCTCTCGGGAACCACGCCGCTGATGTTCGTCAATCTGCTCTCGGGTCTCGCGCACGTGAAGAGCGGACGGCTGCGCGCGCTGGGGGTAGGCACCGGCGAGCGCCTTCGCGCACTGCCTGACGTTCCCACCATCAGCCAGGCCGGACTGCCGGGTTACAAGTTCGAGGCATGGTTCGGCATCATCGCGCCGGCCGGGACGCCCGCGCCTGTCGTCGAGCGGCTCAATTCCGAATTCCGCAGGGCGCTTGCGTTGCCTGACGTGCGCGATCGGCTCCTCAATGAAGGCGGCATGGAACCGGTGGGTGGAACCGCCGCCCAATTCGCCGCGTTGATCTCGGCGGAAAAAGAGTCCTGGGGAAAACTGGTCAGGGAAACGGGCGCCCGTGTCGACTGACCAGGCCGTGGGGCACACGCGACGGCTGGCGCGTTACGTCGCAAATTCGCGCTTCGAGGATCTGCCGCCGAAAGTAGTGCACGAAGCGATTCGTGCCATCGTCAACTGGACTGGCTGCGCTATCGGAGGCGCCAGTCATGCATCGGTCGATATCACGCTGCGGAGCCTTACGCCGTTCGCCGGTCCGGCGCAGGCAGCGCTGCTGGGGCGAACCGAGCGCACGGACATCCTGCTCGCCGCCCTGATCGATGGCATCGCTTCGCATGTGCTGGACTTCGACGATACCCATCCGGACGTGCTGGTGCATCCGAGCGGGCCCGTCGCCGCGGCCTTGCTGCCGCTCGCCGAATTGCGCGCCTCCTCCGGCGCCGAATTGATCAACGCTTTTGCGGCGGGCGTCGAAGCGGAGTGCCGCGTCGCGCGGGCGGTGATGCCGTCGCACTACGAAGTGGGTTGGCATATCACCGGGACCGCCGGGGTGATCGGGGCCGCCGCCGCGTGCGCGCGGCTGCTGGGCCTGGACGAAGCCCGCACGCTTCACGCGCTCGGCACCGCCGCAACCCAGGCATCCGGGCTGCGCGAGATGTTCGGCAGCATGTGCAAGAGCTTCCATGTCGGCCGCGCCGCACAAAACGGGCTGTCTGCTGCGCTGCTCGCCGAGCGGGGATTTACGAGTTCAGAAACGGCGCTTGAAGGCACCCGGGGGTTCATCCACGTGCTGTCGACGTCGGCAACCCCGGCTGCGCTGACAGCAGGACTTGGAGTCGACTACGACCTCCTGCGCAATACCTACAAGCCGTATGCCTGCGGCCTCGTGATCCATCCGAGCCTCGACGGATGCATCCAGCTGCGCGAGCGGCACGGCTTGCGCGGACCGGAAATCGAGCGCATCGAATTGACGGTGCATCCGCTGGCGCTCGAGCTGACCGGCAGGAAGACGCCGCGCAGCGGACTGGAAGGCAAATTCAGCGTGTTCCACGGGGCGGCCATTGCAATCATCGACGGGGCAGGAGGCGAGGCGCAATTCAGCGATGCGCGGGTCACGTCGCCGGAGGTGGCCACCTTGCGCGACAAGGTTTCTGCGCGGGTCGATCCGTCGCTCGACAAGGCGCAGGCGGTCGTCACCGTCGTCCGCAAGGACGGCGCCCGGCACGAATTGCGCATCGAGCACTGCGCAGGCAGTCTGGAGCGGCCGCTTTCGGATGCGGAGCTCGATGCGAAGTTTATGGCGCTGGCGGAGCCCGGACTCGGCGGGGGCGTGGGAGCAGCGCTTGCGGCGCTCCGCGGTCTGGCGCGTGCAAAGGACAGCGGAGAAGTTGCGCGGCGTTGCGCGAAGGCACTCTAATGCTGCCAAATTTCTCCTGAAGCCCGCGCCCCTACTGGCTTCCAGGGAAAATTGCTGCCACCGCCGCCCGCTTGGCTACCTGGCCCTGGCCGCGAGCCCGACGTCGGATTGCAGCAGGCGCACGGCATCGCCAAGGATCCGCACGGCTTCGATCAGCAACACGTCCGGCGCATTTTCGCGCGCCTTCTGGGCGGCAAGCTCGCTGGCGAGATTGCGCTCGCCGGGCTGCAGGCCGTCGTCCCGGAGCGGGATCGCCGCTCCCGCCGCGGCTTCCTTGCCGGCGTCCCGCTTCGCTTCCCGCGACGCGAGGCGCGCCTCCTGGGCGGCCAGTTCCCTGCGGCGCTCCACTTCGTTGAGCGAGACCAGGTTCTTCCTGCGCTGCAGCCTGGACTCGGCGATGTCTTCCTGCAGGTACTGGAAGGCCTTGTCCTTTCTCGCGCGGTCCCCATGCAGCGCCACAAGGGCAGGCAGCACGCCTTTCAAGTCGCCGGCGGGCGCATAGTCCACCGGCTTGATCTGCGCCCAGGGCAGGGCGTTTTCGTAGCTCGATTCGCCGATGGTTTCTGCATCGGGCGCGGCGGGAAAGACGATGTCCGGCGTCACGCCGCGCAACTGAGTGGTTCCCCCGTTGATGCGAAAAAACTGCGCGATGGTCATCTTGAGCTCGCCGAACTGCGCCTTGCTGCTCTTGGCAAGCTCATCGAGGTTGATCAGCGTCTGCACGGTGCCCTTGCCGAAACTCGGCTCGCCGATGATCACGCCGCGGCCATAGTCCTGGATGGCGGCGGCGAATATTTCGGACGACGATGCCGAGCGCCGGTCGATCAGCACGCCCAGCGGCCCCGCCCACGCGACCCCGGCGCGGGTGTCGCTGCCCACGGAGACCTTGCCGTCGGCGCTGCGCTGCTGGACCACCGGCCCCTTGTCGATGAACATCCCGGTGAGCTCGATCGCCTCCTGCATCGAGCCGCCGCCGTTGTTGCGCAAGTCTATGAGCACGCCCTCGACTTTCTCCCTCTTCATTGCCTCCAGCAGGCGGGCCACGTCGCGGGTCGCGCTGCGGTAATCCTGGGCACCTTTCTGCCTGGCGGCGAAATCCTCGTAAAACGTAGGCAATGAGATCACGCCTACGCGGCGGGTGGCCTTGCCATCGGTGACGTTGTGCACGGAGGCTTTTGCGGCCCTGGCATCCAGGCTGATCGTTTTGCGAATGAGGGACACCACCTTGTGCCTGCCGTCCGGCCCGGCCTCGGCCGGGAGGATGTCGAGGCGAACGACCGTATCGGGGGCGCCGCGGATCAACTGCACCGCATCGTCCACGCGCCAGCCCATCACGTCGGTCATCGCGCCGTCAGAGCCTTGCGCGACGCCGAGGATGCGGTCGCCGGCCTTGAGCAGTCCCGAAGTGATGGCCGGCCCGCCGGGAAGCAGTTCCCTTATCGTGATGTACTCATCCAGCTCCGCCAGCGAGGCGCCGATGCCGACCAGTGACAACTGCATCGAAATGCCGAACTCCTCCGATGCCCGCGGCCCCAGGTAGTTGGTGTGGGGCTCGATGGCCATCGTGTAGGCATTCATGAACGTCTGGAAAGCATCGGTGCCCTTTACCCGGGAGACCTGCCTGGCCAGCGTCTCGTAGCGCTTGTCGAGCAGCTCGGCGATGCTCTTGTCGTCCTTGCCGCCGAGCCTGAGCCTGAGCCACTCGTTCTTCAGCCGCTTCCTCCACAGGTCGCGCATCTCGGCCTCGTTCTTCGCCCAGGGTTCCTTCTCCCTTGCGAACTGGTAGCTTTCCGACGCCTGGAAATCGAAACCCTTTTTGAGCAGCGCGCGGGCGTACGCGAAGCGCTC
>JANMXB010000661.1:0-1701 GCA_031380765.1 Pseudomonadota bacterium
GCCCTCGAGCTTTGCCTGCTTGACCTCGAGCTTCGCGCCGCTGCGATCGAGCGCGACTTCGATTTCCTGGAAATTCTGGTCCACCTGAAGCCGCCAGTCGCCCCCGGGAGAAGAAGCGCGCCACGCGCCGCGCGCCTTGGCCGGCACGACCCACAGGAAAATCGTGCTTTCGTCGCCCTGCGACGGATGGGGCACGGCCAGGCGCACCTTCTCGATCCGGTCGGGCTTCCAGCCCGGGAAGACGAACGCATGGGTGACGATGCGCGCGCCGGGCTGCAACCCGTCGAGGAAGACCGGCGACAGTTGCGCCATGAGCCAGGGCAGCAGGTACACGGTGACCACCGACGCCTGCGAAAAATCCGCCCGCAGCACATCCTCGACGCGGAATTCGGCCCGCCCGTCGACGCCCGCGGCGCGGGCACTTTCCCGGCTCAGCGCCACCAGTTTGGGGTCGAGTTCCAGCCCGAGGCTGCGCGCGCCGAATTTTTTCGCCGCCGCGATCACGATGCGCCCATCGCCCGATCCGAGGTCGACGACGTAATCGGTCGGTCCGGTGCCGGCAAGGGCAAGCATCCGGTCGACGACGTCCGAAGGCGTGGTGACAAACGGCGCCGCAACGATGCCGTCGTACTGTGCGGGGGCCGGGGACGCAAAGAACGCAAGCGCCGGCAAAAGGGCGTGGGCAAGCAGCAGGGAGCGAAAATTCATTGGACGGCCGGAATTGGATGACGCGGGGATTATCGCGCAGTCCGCTCCGCGGCGAGCGCCGCGATCCTTGCACGCACCGATTCGTCCGCCCAGTCGCGCCCGCCGGCATACGTGTAGCGCACGCGGCCGTCCGTGCCGATGATGAAGGTGGTCGGCATGAGCCTGACTTTCCACGCCCTGGACACCTGCGAGTCGGCATCGAGCAACACCGGAAAGTCCACCGGCACCTTGCCCAGGAACGCGGCGATGCGCGCTTCGCCTTCCCCGACGTTGACCGCAAACATTTCCACCGGCAGGCCCTTGAGCGAATGCCGCAGCCGGTTGAGCGACGGCATTTCCTCACGGCAGGGCTCGCACCAGGTTGCCCAGAAATTGAGGACCACGACCTTGCCGCGATAGGCTTCCAGCGAATGGGACCCGCCTTCGAGATCCTTGAGGCGGAGGGCTGGCGTCGGTCCACCGGTCCACGGCCGCAGTTCGGCCTTCGTTTCGGCCGCCTGCGCCGGGAACGCCGGAAACAAAAAGGCCGCCGCGGTCAGCGCGGCGGCCAGGGCGCGGGGACTCACGCTTTTATTTAGCGCGCCTTGATCTCGTACTTGAAGTTGTCCGGATCCAGGCTGTCCAACTGCACGCCGCCGGTCTCGGCCTGCGGATACATCAGGAACGCGACCTTCCTTCCGTTTGCGTTCGGCAGCACGATGTCGTGGCCGTTGTTGAAGGCGAGCCAGTTCATTTCCCAGGAACCGAACAATTGTTTTCTCATACGCGTGACTTTGGGATCGTTCACCGAAAGGTTCCCCGGGGGCTCTTCCAGCACCACCTTGCGCACATCCGCCGGGTCGACCGGCACCCAGCCGTAGCCCTGCGCGAAGAATTCGGCGCGGCAGTGCTGGGCGCGCGTGACGTTTTCGGTGTTGGCGCCGAGGCTGCGGTAGCCGTACTGCGACGGCGTGACGCGCAGGCCGTAGACGTCCCGCGCCGGGATGCCCACGG
>JANMXB010000681.1:0-7482 GCA_031380765.1 Pseudomonadota bacterium
AACGCCTTCTACGACCCGGCCAACTTCACCTTCCCGGCCGGGACGTATGTCTGCGAAGTCGAGATCGATCCGGATACGGGCGTGACGAAAGTCGAGCGCTTCACCGCGGTGGACGACTTCGGCAAGATCATCAATCCGATGATTGTCGAAGGCCAGGTACATGGCGGGCTCACGCAGGGCATCGGCCAGGCGCTGCTCGAAGGCTGCCGCTACGACCAGGACAGCGGCCAGCTGGTGACCGGCTCGTACATGGACTACACCATGCCGCGGGCCGACGACGTGCCCAGCTACAAGCTCGACACTCGCGAGACGCCGTGCACGCACAACCCGCTGGGCGTCAAAGGCTGCGGCGAGGCCGGTGCGATCGGCGCGCCCGCGGCGCTGATGAACGCAATCACCGACGCTCTGCAGCCTTACGGCATCAACGACCTGCCGATGCCCGCGAGTCCGCAGACGGTGTGGAAGACAATTCAGAACGCCCAACAGAAAAAAGCAGCGTAAGGAGACTCAGAACATGCACGCATTCAGCTACCACAAGCCCTCCACCCTCGGCGACGCGCTGTCCCTCGCCGGCAAGCACGCCGACGGCAAGATCCTCGCCGGCGGCCAGAGCCTCGTACAGGCCATGAAACTGCGCCTGTCTTCGCCCACCGACATCATCGACCTGTCGGGGGTCAAGGACCTTGCCGGCATCAAGGCCGACGGCAACACCGTCACCATCGGCGCGATGACGCGGCACGCGGACGTCGAAAATAATGCCGACGTGAAGAAGATCATCCCGGCCCTGGCGCGCCTTGCCGGGGGCATCGGCGACCGCCAGGTGCGGCACATGGGCACCATCGGCGGGTCTTTGGCGAACAACGATCCGGCGGCCTGCTATCCGGCGGCGGTGCTGGGCCTGGGCGCCATCATCACCACCAACAAGAGAAAGATCGCCGCCGACGATTTCTTCAAGGGCCTCTTCGAGACCGCGCTCGAGACTGGCGAGCTCATCACCGCCGTCACTTTTCCCGCGCCCAAGCGGGCCGGTTACATCAAGTTCAAGAATCCGGCCTCGCGCTTTGCGCTGGTCGGCGTATTCGTCGCGGAGACTTCTTCCGGTGTGCGGGTTGCGGTTACCGGCGCGGCATCCTGCGTGTTTCGCGTTCCGGCGATCGAGAAAGCGCTCACTACCAAATTCGATCCGGACTCCGTGCCTGCCGACACCGTGAAGGCCGACACCCTCAACTCCGACCTCCACGGATCGGCCGAATACCGCGCCCACCTGATCACCGTCATGACCAGGCGCGCCGTAACCCAGGCGCTCGGAAAATAAGTGCGGAATAAAGTGGGGTCAGCGCCGGCTTAAATTCGAGAAATAGACGATTCAAGCCCGCCTAGGCGGGCTTTTTTTCAACCGGGAGGAGCAAAATGAAAAAAATCGCCTGCGCGCTTGCCGCTTCGATCGCCCTGATGCCGTTTTCGCCCGCCCGTGCGCTGGATCCGGCCGCGGTGCAGTTCCAGACGCCGGCCGAGATCAAATGGGTCCGCAACGCCGCCGGCACCAACGAGACCGCCGTGCTGTTCGGCGATCCTTCGAAGCCGGGACCTTACGTGATGCGCCTTCGCTGGCTGCCCGGCAACATGAGCCGGCCGCATTTTCATCCGAACGACCGCTTCTTTGTGGTCATCTCGGGCACCTGGTGGATGGGCACTGGCGAGAAATTCGATCCCGACAGCACCGTCCCCGCGCCGGCGGGCAGCTACGTGATCCACCACGCGAGGCAGATCCATTACGACGGCGCGAAGGCCGAGGAGTGCGTGATCCAGGTGTGGGGCATGGGTCCGGCGACTTCCACGCCGGCGGAGAAGAAGTGAACCGCCTGGTCCCGGCGCTTGCGTTCGCGATCCTCGCATTCGTGCTTGGCGCGGGTTGCGCGGCCGCGCAGGAGAAGCCGCCGGCCGACTACGGCAGCCTCGAGAGCTATCCCGTTCCGATTGGCGCGGGTTCCGCGGTCGAGCTCGATTACTGCTATCGCTATTCGAAGCGGATCTGGGAGCTGGTGCGCGGCCAGGAGCGCAACAAGGTCGCCCTCGACAAGCTGTCGGCGATCGCCAAACAGGCGCTCGGATCGAAAGGCGCTGCCGAGGACATCGCGGAATTCAGAAAATACTTTGCCGGCACCTACAAGACCAGCGACGAAATGGCCGGCGCCCGTTTCTACGCCTGTGCGAAGCACCTGAAGCTGCCGGTCGAGGAGCGCCACCGGCGCACTGCGGAGCTTTGCTTCGGGATCCTTAACCTGCCGAGCTATGTCGCGGCGCTCAAGTCCGGCGGGCAAAGCAGCGCAAAAGCCGAGGAAGTGCTCAAAGGCGCGAATCCCCCCGCCTCGCATCCGGGAATCGAAGCGACGGTAAAACTCATCTATTCGAAAGACGGCGACGACGACGTGCAGGACATGCTGAAGGACACCTTTGTGGCCTGCGTGGTCCGCAGCGGCGACACCAAGGCCGGTAAGTAGCGGCGATGCCGTGAAGCCATGAACGCAGTCCGCCATTTCTCCGTCTCGGACTAGGCGAAGTTCGACGCCGATGCCGAGTGGATGATGCGCGACCTCAACGCGGCCAAGCGCATCCATCGAGAAGAAGTGTACCGGTACCGATATATGAATTGACGGGAGAATAACTCCAGCAAAGGATCTTAAAAATATAATGTGCGGAATTATGGGATTTCAAAAGGAGGCAACATGACTCGCATGCGAATCGCTTCAGCGGCCGCGCTGCTGCTGTGGGCGGCGATTGCGCCCGCGCAGGACTATCCGGCCAAGCCCATCGTGATCGTGGTGCCCGGCGCGGCGGGCGGACCGACCGACACGCTCACGCGCCAGCTCGCCGCTGCGATGAGCGGTCCGCTGAAGCAACAGCTCCTCGTCGACAATGCCGGCGGCGCGGGCGGCACCATCGGCATCAACAAGGCGGCCAAGGCGCGCGCCGACGGCTACACACTGCTGCTCTTCCATATCGGCATGGCCACCTCGCCCGCCTTGTACCGCAAGCTGCCGTACGACACCCTCAACGACTTCGAATACATCGGCCAGATCGCCGACGTGCCGATGACGCTGATCGCGAAGAAGGCGACGCCGGCGGCGAATTTCGCCGAATTCCTCGCCTACGCCAAAGCCAACAACACGAAGCTGACCTACGCCAATGCCGGCATCGGCTCGGCCTCGTTCCTGTGCGGGCTGCTGTTCATGAGCACGATCCAGACCGAATTCACGATCGTGCCCTACAAGGGAACCGGCCCCGCGATGAACGACCTGGTTGGAGGCCAGGTCGACTTCATGTGCGACCAAACCACCAACACCGTGCCGCAGATCCGCGCCGGCACGGTAAAGGCTTACGGAGTTACGACGCGCGCGCGGCTTGCCTCGCTGCCGGAGGTCGCCACGCTCGACGAGCAGGGCCTCAAAGGCTTCGACCTCGTGGTGTGGAACGGCCTTTACGCGCCGAAGGGCACGCCGAAGCCGGCGCTCGACAAGCTGGTGTCCGCGTTGCAAGCCGCGGTGCAAGACTCGGCGTTCAGGGCGCGCCTTGCCGACCTTGGTGCCGAGCCGGTGCCGCTGGCCAAGGCCAACCCGGAATCGCTTCGTACATTGCTGAAATCCGAAATCGACAAATGGGCGCCGATCATACGCAAGACCGGCGTTTACGCCGATTGACGCCATGATCGAACCTCCGCAGATTGTCCAGACAGCCCCGCAGCCCGTGGCCGTCATCCGCCTCACGATTCCGAAGGCCGACATACGCCGGCCGCGGACTTGAGGGAGTGCTACGCCGCGGGCCCGGAGTCATGGCCCGACCCGGCGCGGTGGCGAACGGAACTAACCGCCCGCTGCTCTGAATCCGAGGCCTATTCCGCCTTGATGCCGCGGGCCTTGATCACCTTTTCCCAGCGCACCATCTCGCTGCGGATCAGCGCATCGAACTGCTCTGCGCTGCCGCCAACAGGCAGGAGGCCGTTGGCGAGGATCTTCTCGCGGACATCCGGCAGGGCAAGCGCGACATTGATCTCGCGGTTGAGTTTGCCGACGATGTCGCGCGGCACTCCGGCGGGCACGATCATCCCGAACCACGTATTCACGACATTGTCCGGATAGCCCTGCTCCACCAGCGTCGGGACCTCGGGCGCGGCCGCAACGCGCTCGCGGGTGGAAACCGCAATCCCGCGCAGCCGCCCGGCTTTCATGTGCTGGAGCACTGACTGCAGCGTATTACTGCCGGCCGTGAGGCGCGCGCCGAGCAGCTCGGTCACGGCGGGCGCGTCGCCTTTGTATGGGACGTGCGTGTAGTTTGCGCCGGCCACCAGGAACAGGAACTCCATCGACAGGTGCGGGCCAGTGCCGTTGCCCGCGGTGCCGATCGTGACCTCGCCCGGCTTTGCCTTGGCGAGCGCGATGAGGTCGGCGACGTTTTTGGCCGCAGAAGCGGCGGGAACCGAAAGCACGAGCGGCGCATCGACCAGGTGGGCAAGGCCGGCCAGGTCCTTGAGCGTGTCATAGGGCACGGCCGGAAACAGCGCGGGGTTGGTCGCGTGCGGCACGCCAGTCACGCCGATCGTGTAGCCGTCGGGCGCCGATCTGGCGACGAACTCGGTGCCGATGCGCAGGTTCGCGCCAGGCTTCGCCTCGACCACGAAAGGCTGGCCGAGCTTCTGCTGCAGCTTCTCGCTTACCGTGCGCGAGATGAAATCGGTCGGCCCGCCCGCCGCGTAGAACACGACGACTTTTACCGGCTTGACCGGAAAGTCCTGCGCCGATGCAGCAAGCGCGGCGGCGCAAAGCATTGCGACGATCCAGGTGCGCATGTTTTGTCCTTCGAGGGCTGCGATTACTCGGGCCGGATGCCCGCGTCCTTCACGACCTTGGCCCATTTCGCCGCTTCCTTCTTCTGAAACTCGGCGAATTCCTCCGGCGTGCCGGCGACGACTTCCGCGCCGACGGCCTCCAGTTTCGCGCGCACCTCGGGCGGGGCGACCGCATTGACGATCTCGGCGTGCAGCCTCGCCACGATGTCGCGTGGCAGGCCGGGAGGGCCCGCGATGCCGAACCATGTGTAGGCGTCGAAGCCGGGCGAGCCGGATTCGGCGATGGTGGGCAGGTCGGGCATGGCGCGCGTGCGCTGCGCGGTGGAAGCGGCGAGCGCCTTAATCCTGCCGCCCTTGATCTGCGGGATCGCGGTCGGCCCGAGCTCGATCATCATGTCGACCTCGCCGCTCATGAGCGCGGCGATGGCGGGCGAACTGCCGCGATACGTGATCGGCAGGATGAAGACCTTCGCCATGCTCTTGAAGAGCTCCGGGTTGGTGTGCTGCGACGTGCCGTTGCCGGCCGACGCGTAGGTGAGCTTGCCGGGATTGGCGCGCGCGTACGCGATCAGCTCCCTCACCGAATTGGCCGGCACCTTCGGATTGATCACGAGGTAGCTCGGCACGCGGATCACGAGCGACACGGGCGTGAAATCCTTCGCCGGATCGTAGGTGATGTTCTTCAGCAGGCTCGCGTTGACCGACATGATGCCGGTCGAGCCGACGATCAGCGCATAGCCGTCGGGCGCGGCCTTGGCGTTTCTCTCCGCTGCGATCACGCCGCCGGCGCCCGGCACATTCTCGACGACCGCGGGTTGGCCGAACGCCTTGCTGAAATGCTCGGCGATCACGCGGGCGGTAAAGTCGGCGCTGCCGCCCGGCGGAAAGGGCGCGACGATGCGGATCGGTTTCGACGGATAAGTCTGCGCCACCGCGGCTCCAGCCATCATGAGGAGGGCAAACGCGAGTCTCCTCATGGGTTCTTCCCTCCTTCGGCGGCGAACGCCTTGCGCAGCTCGAACTTCTGCACCTTGCCCGTGCTGTTGCGCGGCAACTGACCGAAGAAGCGCACATGCTTCGGCTTCTTGTAGCCCGCGATGCGATCGCGGCAATGCGCGACGATCTCTTCCTCGGTCGCGCTCGCGCCGGGCCTGAGTTCGATGAATGCCGCCACCGCCTCGCCGAACACCGGGTCGGGCACGCCAATGACGGCAGCGTCCTGCACTGCGGCGTGCTGCTGCAGCACCAGCTCGACTTCCTTCGAATAGATGTTGTAGCCGCCCGAGAGCACCATGTCCTTCTTGCGGTCCATGATGTACAGGTGGCCGTCGGGCTCCATCCGGGCCATGTCGCCCGTCGCGACCCAGCCGTCGCGGATCGTTTCCGCGGTTTCCTTCGGCTTGTTGAAGTAGCAGCGCATGGTCAGGAATCGGCCCGGCTCGCCGGTGCGGATCCACATCTCGCCCACTTCGCCGGGCGCGACTTGGTTGCCGGCCGTGTCCAGCAATTTGAGCTCGGCGCCGGGGTTGAGCCGGCCGAGCGAGTGCGGATGCGTGAATTGCTCTTCGGGCCCGAGCAGCGTGAGACCGCCGACCTCGGTCATCGCGAAGAACGAATACATCCGCACGTGAGGCAGCGCCTTGTGGATGCGCTGCTTGACCTCGACGGGGAAGGCCTCGCCGGTGACCAGCATCACCCTCAGGGTGGCGAAGCATTCGGGATGCGCCTCGATCTCGGGCAGCAGCATCCGGCCGACAGTCGGAACCATGCCCACCACCGTGATGCGCTCCTCGTTCACGAGCTTCGCCGCGGCGGCCGGATCGAAGCGCGGCATCACAAACAGGGTCGCGCCGTGCAGCAGCATGTTCGCCATGCGCGCAAACCCGGTGCGGTGCGCAAGCGGCGTGGTGACGAGGTGCCGGTCGTCGCCGTCGATCCCGTACTGAAGAGCATTGAGATAGCAGTTCGGGATGATCGAGTTGGCCTGGGTGACGATGGCGCCCTTGGGCTTGCCGGTGGTGCCCGAGGTATAGATGATCCTGTTGTCGTCGAACTCGCTGGGCACCGCAGGCGTGCCGGGCTTGCCTCTCGCGATCAGGCCGGCGATGGTGTGTTCGCCGGATTTCGGCGTTCCGGTAGTAATGCGCACGACGTCCTTCGCGTGGGCCGCAGCCTTCTCGAAGACTTCGCGCGTCTCATCCGACAGGAAAGCGGCTTTGGGCGCGCTGTCGGCAAGGATGTAGGCGATCTCGCCGGGTGCGAGGCGGGTGTTGACCGGCACCGAAATGCCGCCGGCCTTGGTCACCGCCATGAATGCGCGCACGAATTCGACGGTGTTCTGCAGCTGGATCGCCACGCGGTCGCCGACCCCGACGCCAAGCGATCGCAGCGCATTCGCGAGCCGGTCGGTCGTGGCGTCCAGTTGCGCGAACGTGAGGCGCTCGTCCCCGCAGATCACCGCATCCTTGTCCGGCGTGGCGCGTGCGTGCCCGGCGAGAAAGGAGGCGAGCTTCACAGGCAATGCGGCCGGGGGTGCGGGGGTAAAGTGATTCTCACCCCCGCGTCATACGTCCGGCTGGAACGCCGGGTAGTTGATGTCTTCCGACAGCTTTTCCCAATAGAGCTTCACCGGCATGCCG
>JANMXB010000011.1:0-12833 GCA_031380765.1 Pseudomonadota bacterium
GAGCGCTCGAGGACTACGTTGCGGCCCTTGGGGCCGAGGGTAACTTTGACGGCGTCGGCCAGGATGTTCAGACCATGAACCATCTTGACGCGGGCGCCTTCGTGGAAGCGGACTTCTTTAGCAGCCATTTAACTTCTCCTGAATCAGCTAATAGGGATATGGGATTTGAAGGGAGCGACGCGGATCAAGCGCCCTCGACCACGCCCATGATGTCTTCCTCGCGCATGACGAGAAGTTCCTCGCCTTTGACCTTGACGGTCTGGCCGCTGTACTTGCCGAACAGCACGCGGTCACCGACTTTGACATCCAGCGGCGTAACCTTGCCGTCATCGTTCTTCTTGCCTTTGCCGATGGCTACGATCTCGCCCTGATCCGGCTTTTCGGCCGCGGTGTCGGGGATGACGATGCCAGAGGCGGTCTTGCGCTCTTCTTCGATGCGTTTGACGATCACACGATCGTGCAGAGGACGAATTTTCATTCGAGTCTCCATTCCTATTTGAGTCAACGAGGTAAAGGGCCGCTGCCACGGTGCGGGACCGTCCTGCTCCAGCGGCTGGCCCAACTAGAAGGGGCATGCGACACGCGAAGTGTTAGCACTCATCCCCTACGAGTGCTAATAATAGCGACGAAACATAGGAATTTCAAGACAATTAACCGCCTTAAAATACTGACCTATGCATATTCAATGGCTTACGCGCACTCTCTTAGCGGTCCTGTTGGCCTTTCGGGTCAGCGCCCTACTTGCCGCGTCGGATCGGCTGCCGCCTGCCGTGGCCCAGGCATTACGAACTTCAGGCATCCCAGTATCCAGCGTGGCGATCTATGTCCACGATATTGCGCAAGACCAGGCGGTTCTCGGCGTCAATCCGACAACGCCCATGAATCCCGCCTCCACTATAAAGTTAGTGACCACTTACGCAGGTTTGGAGTTGCTCGGCCCGGCGTACCGGTGGCAGACGCAGGCCTTCCTCGGGGGGCCTCTCAGGGAGGGTGTACTGGAGGGGGACCTGGTGCTCCAAGGGGGCGGCGATCCGCATATTACGCTCGAAGCGTTCTGGCTGATGCTCAGGGGCCTGCGCGCGCGTGGCCTGAGGGACATTCGCGGAAGCCTGGTGCTCGACCGCAGCCGTTTCGGGCCCATGGAATACGATGCGGGCCGCTTCGACGGCGATGCGTTGCGCCCCTACAACGTGGGCGCCGATGCGCTGCTATTGAATTTCAAATCGGTCCGCTTCCAGTTCTGGCCGGACGCGGCTACCGGCAGTGTGCGCGTGACAGCCGATCCGCCCATCATTGAGGTCGCAACCGCGATGCGGCTCGGCGACGGGGCATGCGGCGAATGGCGCGACCGCATCAAAACGGATTTCCAATCCCAGCCGCCCATGCCGCGTGCGCTCTTCAGCGGGAGCTACAGCGCGTCCTGCGGCGAGCGCGATTGGCATGTCGCGCTCCTGTCACCCACGCAGTATGCCGATGGGCTGTTCCGCGCGCTGTGGCGCGAACTCGGGGGGACGATCGCAGGCCCAGCCCGTGACGGAGCGGTGCCGCAGCAGGCAAGGCTTTTTGCCTCTTTCGAATCGGCCACGCTTTCCGAGGTGGTGCGCGACATCAACAAATTCAGCAACAACGTGATGGCGCGGCAGCTCTTCCTTACCATCGCAGCGGACGGATCGTCCGTGCCCGCGACGAACGAAGGGGCACAGCGCGCAATCAAGGCATGGCTGGCGAAAAAAGGCCTCGATTTCCCCGAACTCGCAATCGAGAACGGTTCAGGCCTGTCGAGGACCGACAGGATAAGCGCGCAGAGCATGAACGCGCTGCTGGTGTCCGCGTTCCGCAGTCCATCGATGCCAGAACTGCTCGCATCCCTGCCCCTGGTTGCAGTGGATGGCACGATGCGAAGGCGGCTCAGGAGTGGCGCGGTCGCCGGCCAGGCGCACGTCAAGACCGGCACGCTTTCCGATGTGCGCGCAATGGCCGGATATGTGCTCGATCGAAACGGGCGGCGCCAGGCGGTCACGATGTTCGTGAACCACCCGGAGGCGTACAAATCGCAGGCGGCGCAGGACGCGCTGCTGAACTGGGTCTACGCGCGATAGGGTTCGGTGATCAAGCCGGCACCGGTTGGTTGTCGACAAGCGCAAGCCAGCCGCGGATCACGCGGTAGGCAACCCAGATTCCGGTGGCGACCCATAGCACGATCGCAACCGGGATTCCGAGCAGCGTGAACCAAAGAACCATTCCTATGAGGCACCAGAGCGCGGCGAACCAGAACGTGCGGATCTGCCAGCGAAAATGGGACTCCAGGAACGTCCCGGCTGCCTCGTTGCGCTTCACGTAGTTCAGGATCACGCCGATGATCGAAGGCCAGCCCAGCAGGAACGCGGTCACGATGAAAGCCGGGGTGACAATCCCGGCAACGACGGAGAACGCATGCAAGCCGTAGATCACATGCGTCCACGCCTTAAGGCCTTCCAGAGAACTTTCGCTCACAGCCCGAGCTCCTTCCAGAGTTGATCGATGCGCTTTTTCACGCCCGCGTCCATCGCAATCGGCGTGCCCCACAGGCGGGAGGTCTCGCCGGGCCACTTGCCGGTCGCGTCGATGCCCATCTTGGAGCCGAGCCCCGCGACCGGACTGGCGAAATCGAGGTAGTCGATCGGGGTGTTCTCCGCGATCAGCGTGTCGCGGGCCGGATCGACGCGCGTGGTGATTGCCCAGATCACTTCCTTCCAGTCGCGCACATTCACGTCCGCGTCGGTCACGACGATGAACTTCGTGTACATGAACTGGCGCAGGAAACTCCAGACCCCGAACATCACGCGCTTGGCGTGCCCGGGGTATTGCTTTTTCATGCTCACGATCGCCATCCGGTACGAGCATCCCTCGGGCGGCAGGTAGAAATCGACGATCTCGGGAAATTGCTTCACCAGCAGCGGCACGAACACCTCGTTGAGCGCGACTCCCAGCATCGCCGGCTCGTCCGGCGGCTTGCCTGTGTAGGTGCTGTGGTAGATCGGCGAGCGGCGCATGGTCATGCGATCGATCGTGAATACGGGAAAATCGTCCGCCTCGTTGTAGTAACCGGTGTGATCGCCGAAGGGGCCTTCGCGCGCCAGGTCGCCCGCATGAATGGCGCCCTCGAGCACGATTTCAGCCGACGCCGGCACGTGCAGATCGTTGCCGATGCACTTGACCACTTCGGTGCGGCCGCCGCGCAACAGTCCCGCGAACTGATATTCGCCCAGCGAGTCCGGCACCGGCGTAACCGCCGCCAGCAGCGTGGCCGGATCGGCGCCAAGCGCCACTGCAACGGGGAAAGGCTTGCCCGGATGCGCAAGCTGATACTCGCGAAAATCAAGCGCCCCCCCCCGATGGGCAAGCCAGCGCATGATCACCCTGTTGGGACCGATCACCTGCTGCCGGTAGATCCCCAGATTCTGGCGTGCCTTCGAATCCGGCAACCCTTGCGGGCCCCGCGTGACGGTGAGTCCCCAGGTAATCAGCGGTCCGGCGTCGCCGGGCCAGCACGTTTGCACCGGCAATCGCGCAAGATCGACTTCCTTGCCTTCCAGCACCGTTTCCTGGCAGGGTCCGGCCGACAGGATCTTCGGCACCATGTCGAGCACCCGGGAGGCGAGGTTGCGCAGTTCGGGCAGCTTCTCCCAGACGTCTTTGAGCCCCGTAGGCGGCTCGGGCTCCTTCAGTGCCGCGAGAAGCTTGCCGATATTGCGCAGCGAACCCGCGTCCTCCGCGCCCATCGCCAACGCAACGCGGCGCACGCTGCCGAACAAGTTGGCGAGCACCGGAATCGAATGGCCCGCAGGCCGCTCGAAAAGGAGCGCGGGACCTTCGGCCCGCAGCACGCGATCGCAGATCTCGGTGATCTCATATTGCGGCGACACCTCGGCGCGCACGCGCTTGAGCTCGCCCAGCGACTCGAGTTGGGCCAGGAAATCGCGCAAATCGGTGTAGCGCACTGTTTAACCACGCCTTGCAATATGCGCTGATACGCTTTCGGCGAATTCGAACAACTCGGCATCCCGGCCGCGCGTCGCGTACACCTTTTCGGAAGGCGCGATCACCACCCTCATGACCGTCTCCCCTATCCATCCGAACGCAACGCAGGCAGTCGCCCATAGCAGGCATGCGACGCCGGCCAACGGCAGCAGCGCGACGCAGAATTCGATCACGCGCAGCGCCGCCGGCAGGAAAGCGCCGCCCTGCGGCTGCGAAACCACGTCGGCAATGGCGGAGGCAACCAGCATCCGCAGCGGCCAGAATGCGGCCAGAAGCACGGCTCCGACGAAAAGCAGCACGCAGCCGAATGCGATGCGGCCCGCATCGCGCTCGAATCCAGCGCTCACGGCGCCGATGTGACCGAGCGGCACGGCATCGAAATGGCCTGCGCTGCGGTGAACCAGGCGTGAATCGAACAGCGAGAGGTGCGATCCGGCAAGCTCGCCGCGGCGAAATTCGAAACTTGCGAGGGGTGCCCCTTCGCTCACCAGAAGCGCGGAACCGGATAGGAGAAGACGATTCCCGCAAAGATTGCCGCGCCGACCCAGTTGTTGTGCATGAAAGCCCTGAAACAGCGATCGCGCGAGCGGGCGCGAATCAAAAACCAATGATAGCCCATCATCACTGCCGCAACAGCAAGGCCAGCAAAGTACGCGGCGCCCAGGCCGCTGAGGATGCCAACCCAGATCAGGACTGCCTGCATCGCGGCGTAGAAAGTCATCACCCCGGCAATGTCGTAGCGGCCCAAAGCGAGGGCCGCCGTACGAATCCCGATCCGCCGGTCGTCGTCGCGATCGACCATCGCGTATTCGGTGTCGTAGGCCAGGGCCCAGAAGATGTTTGCAAGCAGCAGCCACCAGCACACTGGCGGCAGCGAACCTAGGACTGCGGCAAATGCCATTGGAATGCCGAATCCGAAGGCCACACCCAGGTACGCCTGGGGAAACCAGAAAAACCGTTTCGTGAAAGGATAGCTTGCTGCGACAAACAGCGCGGCAAACGAGAGCGCGATAGTCAGGGCCGGCATGAACAGGACCAGCCCGAATGCCATCAGCGCGAGCACCGCACCCACCGCAAGCGCCTCCCACGGACGGATCTCACCGGTGGCGAGCGGGCGCGAGCGCGTTCTCTCGACGTGAGCATCGAATTTGCGGTCGGCGAAGTCATTGATCGCGCAGCCCGCCGAGCGCATCAGCAGGGTGCCCAGCGAAAAGACCAGGACCACTTCGAGACGGGGCCGGCCTTGCGAGGCGATCCAGATCGCCCATAGGGTCGGCCAAAGCAGAAGAAGCGTGCCGATCGGCTTGTCGAGCCGGATCAGTCGCTCGTACGCATCAAGCCTCGCAATGATCTGCGCGCGGGTCATCGCGCGATTATCGCATTCAGACCCTGGCAAAATCCGGCCGGCTGCCGAGCCAGCGCTGTACATGGGCCCGCGCCTCGCGCGGAAATGTTTCCAGCATCAGGCCGGCGGCCTCGCGCGCAGCGGCAATAATCGCTTCGTCTTTTTCCAGATCGGCAAAGCGCAGCAGCGGGGCGCCGCTTTGCCGCTCACCGAGATACTCCCCAGGACCGCGCAGGGCCAGGTCGGCGCGCGCGATCTCGAAACCATCGGCGTTCTCGTAGATCGCTTTGAGGCGCGCGCGCGCCAGCTCCGACAGCGGACCGGCATAGAGCAAAATGCAGTCGCTCATGCGCCGGCCACGGCCGACCCGCCCGCGCAACTGGTGAAGCTGGGCAAGCCCGAAACGCTCGGCATGCTCGATCACAATGAGCGAAGCGTTCGGCACGTCGACGCCCACCTCGATAACGGTGGTGCAGACCAGCAGCTGGACCTGGTTATCCTTGAAAGCACCCATTGCCGCCGCCTTTTCCGCGGGCGGCAGGCGGCCATGCAGCAAGCCGACTTTCAGCTCCTTGAATTCGGTTTGCAGCTCGGCAAAGGTGTCGAGCGCAGTCTGCAGGTCGAGGGTTTCCGATTCCTCGATCAGCGGGCACACCCAGTAAGCCTGCTCGCCTGCCGCGCACGCCGCCCGGATGCGCGCGAGCACCTCGCTGCGGCGGGCATTCGCGATCAGCCGTGTCTTGACCGGAGTGCGGCCCGGCGGCAGCTCATCGATCACCGAGACGTCGAGATCGGCGTAGTAGCTCATCGAAAGCGTGCGCGGAATTGGCGTTGCGCTCATCATCAGCTGGTGCGGAACAAAGCCTTCCGCGGCGGCCTTGTTTCTCAGCGCGAGCCTCTGCTGAACGCCGAAGCGGTGCTGCTCGTCGACGACGGCGAGTCCGAGCCGCGCAAAATCGACGCCTTCCTGAAACAGTGCGTGGGTACCGATAACGACGCCCGCCTTCTCCGCGGCCACTGTCTCCCGCGCGAGCAGCTTGTCTTTTTTCGCCAGGCCGCCGTGCAGCCATGCAATCCTGACCCCGAGCGGCGCGAGCCATTCGGAAAACTTCCGATAGTGCTGCTCGGCGAGGATCTCGGTCGGCGCCATGACTGCGGCCTGCCAACCCGCATCGACTGCGGCAAGTGCGGCGAGCGCGGCGAGGATGGTCTTGCCGCTGCCCACGTCGCCCTGGAGGAGCCTTTGCATTGGATGCGGCTGGGCGATGTCGGCGCTGATCTCGGCCATGCAACGGCGCTGCGCGCCGGTAAGCGCGAAAGGCAGCGCCCCCAGGAACTTCTTCGACAGCGGCCCGCCAGAAGCCAGCGCGGGCGCAGACCGGCTGCGCCGCGCCAGATAGTGCATGCGCATGGAAAGCTGCTGCGCGAGCAATTCATCGAACTTCACGCGCTGCCAGGCGGGATGTGCGCGCTCGATGAGCTGGCCGGCGTCCACGCCTGGCGGTGGCATGTGGAGAAATCGCACTGAGGCGGTAAAATCGCCCAGCGCGTAGCGCTTGCGCAAATCCGCGGGCACCGAGTCATGCAGCGGCTCGGCGGCAAGGGCGTCCAGAACGGCCGATCGCAAAGCTGACTGCGCGACACCCGCGGTTGCCGGGTACACCGGCGTAAGCGCGTCGGGGAGCGGATCACCCGGTTTTACCAGGCGATAGCGCGGATGAGCCATTTCGGCGCCGAACCGCCCCAGCTTTACTTCGCCGAACGCGCGCACGAGAAGACCGTCGGCGATCGCGCGCTCGCATTGCTTGAGCTGGCTGGGGTAGAAATTGAAGAATCGCAGCGCAAGCGCGATACCGCCGGACACCGTATGCATGACAAGCTGCCGCCGCGGCCGGTATGCGACCTCGGCGCGCACGAGGCGGGCTTCGACGAGCACGGGCACGTCGTGAGGCGCGCGGTCGACCGCAGTCAGGGCCGTTTCATCCTCGTAGCGCATCGGAAGATGCAATATCAGGTCGAAGCGCGAACGAATCCCGAGTTTTTCGAGCTTCTTTGCAAACGGCGCCGCAGGCTTGCCTGCGGGCCGGGCCCCGGATCGGGCCGCGCTCACCCCGCGTACAGGATGGCGTCGATTTCCACCAGCGCCCCGCGTGGCAGGCTCGCCACGCCAATTGCCGCACGGGCGGGGTAGGGCTCGCGCAGGTAGCGCGCCATCACCTCGTTTACGCGCGCGAAATGCGCAAGGTCGATGAGGTAGACGGTCATGCGCACCGTCTGCTCGAGGCCGAGTTCGGCGGCCTGGGCGATCGCCGCGATATTGCGGAACACCCGGTCGATCTGCGCGTCGATCCCCTCCACCAGCTGCATGGTTGCCGGATCGAACCCGATCTGGCCGGAAATATAAAGGGTGTCCCCGGCCCGGATGGCCTGCGAATAAGTACCGATCGCTGCGGGTGCGTCCTTGGAATGGATGGCCGATTTCATGCTGCGCGTAGAATTCTGTTTGACGACCCGACTATCTTAGCCCAAGTGAACCCCCTCATTGCCGGCCTCGAAAAACTGCTCGGCACGCCGCGCGACGGCGCGCTGCTGCGCTATTCCCTCGGCAACGAATACCTGAAGGGCGGCGAGGCGGCCAGGGCGGCCGGTTTCCTGCGTGAGGCGCTCGACAAGGATCCCGGCTACTCCGCCGCATGGAAGTTGCTAGGCAAAGCGCTGGAAGCGTCGGCAAGAGCCCCGGAGGCGCTGGAGGCCTATCGCAGCGGAATAGAGGCGGCGCGCAGGAAGGGCGACAAGCAGGCGGAAAAAGAGATGACGGTATTCGCCCGCCGGATCGAAAAATCCCTGGCGGGCCGTTAGTCGCGGAGGGTTTCGAAAATGTCGCGAAAATCCCCAAGGCCCGCCTTGAAAGCCGCCAGCGCCTCGGGATAAAAATGCGCGGGCTGCGACTTGCTGTCGCCCGCCAGGATGCTGCTTCCCGTCGCCGCGTGGTCGAGTGCGGGTTTGTACGGCCGGCGGCTGCGCAAGCTGTCATAAGTGTCGCAAAGCTGCACGATCCGCGCCGCGAGCGGGATCGCTCCGCCCTTGAGGCCGCGCGGATAGCCGGTGCCATCCCAGCGCTCGTGGTGCGCGCGCGCGATGTCGGCGCCCATCGCGAGGTAGGGCGATGAATTCAGCGCCAGCATCCGCGCGCCGATATCGGTGTGCGTCTTCATGAGCTCCCATTCGTCCTCGCCCAGCGCGCCAGGCTTGTCCAGGATCCGGTCCGGAATGCCGATCTTGCCGATGTCGTGGAGCTGGCTGGCGAACCCGATGAGGTCGCAGAACCCCGGATCCAGCCCGAGGCGCTGAGCCAGGAGCGTCGTATAGAGGCCCATCCGTTTGACATGCGCGCCGGTCTCGTCGTCCCGATGGGCCGCGGCGCGAATGAGAGTGTGGATCGTCTCGCGGTTGCTGCGCTCGAGCTCGGCGGTACGCAACTCGACCTTGCGTTCGAGGATTATGTTCTGCGCCGCAAGCTCATCCTGGAAGCGCTTGATGCGCAGCAGGTTCTGCACGCGCACTTTGAGTTCCAGCCGGTCGACCGGCCGGGTCAGGAAGTCGTCCGCGCCTGCGGCCAGGCCCTTGATGCGCGATTCCTTGTCCTCCAGGGTGGAGACAAAGATGATCGGCACATTGCGGCTGCGCTCGCCCGCCCTGATGCGGCGGGCCACTTCATAACCGTCCATGCCGGGCATGACCACGTCCAGGATCACCAGGTCGAGGGCCCTTTTTCCGGCGATCGCCAGGGCTTCGGTGCCGTTTGACGCGATCAGGGTCTTGTGGCCCTGGGCGTGCATCACGAGCGTCATCAGCTCCCGGGTGAGGGGCTGATCGTCGACGATCAGGATTCGGGCAGGACTGGGGTTATCGCCGGTTGGCATGCTGGGCCGATTCTGCACCTGCTCGCGATGGTCCGGCAAACAAAAGCCGGTACGGCCCCGGCTGGAATCGTGGTGGAGTGGAAGGGGATCGAACCCTCGACCTTCGCATTGCGAACGCGACGCTCTCCCAACTGAGCTACCACCCCACGAAGGGCGCGGATTGTACCGCATGCCGGGGGGGCGCCACAAACCCTTGGCTATTGGAGCGGGGCCGGATTGCCCCGGGCTCCTCCCGGCAGTTATCATCCCTCTCCGCCGCACGCCTCCCTCCCCTCCCTTTTTTCGCTGAGAGTCCCCCATGGAAATCGCGCCGCCGTATGGATACAAGGAAATCGTTCCGCTGCTCAAGACCCACAAGGTGCGCCTGCTCAAGCCCGGCGAAGTCCCTCCGTTCGTGCGCGACCTCAATGCGATCCCGATCAGCTTCATGGAGTTTGCCCGGGTTGCGCTTACTTATCCGATCGTGTTCACCAGCGGCGACAAGGGCGAGACATACGCACCGGTCGCGGTGCTCGGCATCCAGGGCGGCGAGAACCTTTTCGTCATCAAGGACGCCTGGGCCGCGAGCACGTACGTGCCAGCCTATGCCAGGCGCTTCCCGTTCTGCATGGCACGCGTCACCCTCGACAAGGTCGAGCAGCAGGACAGGCTGATCTGCATCGAAAAGGAATTCGCGGGCGACAGCGGCGAAGCGATGTTCGACGACAAGGGCCAGCCGCTGCAGCGCTGGAAAGACATCGAGAAGCTGCTCTCGGAATATGAGACGGATCTCGAGCGCAGCCGGGAAATGTGCGGAATCCTCGCCGACTACGGATTGCTCGAGCCGTTCAACATGCAGGCCACGCTCAACAATGGCGCGCCGATGCAGCTTACGGGCATGTACCGCGTCGACGAGAAAAAGATCGAGCACCTCAATTCCAGCCAGCTGAAGAACCTGGTGAAGAAAGGCGTGCTGGGACGCATTTACGCCCATCTGGTATCGCTCGAGAACTTCACCGCCCTGCTCGACCGGAAGGCGAAGGCGGCAGCGTAGACGACCGGGACCGGCGCAAGCCTCCCTGGAGCCGGGGGCTATTTCATCAGTCCCTGCTTCTCGATGAAACCGACGATAGCGTCCAGGCCCTGGCCGGATTTCAGGTTTGAGAAGACGAACGGCCGCTCGCCGCGCATTTTCTTCGCGTCGCGGTCCATGACTTCGAGCGAAGCACCGACCATCGGCGCCAGGTCGATCTTGTTGATGATGAGCAGATCGGACTTCATGATCCCGGGGCCGCCCTTGCGCGGGATCTTGTCCCCGGCAGCAACGTCGATCACATAAAGGGTCAGGTCGGAGAGCTCCGGACTGAAAGTCGCCGCGAGGTTGTCGCCTCCCGATTCGATGAAGATGATCTCGAGGTCCGTGAATGCCCTGTTGAGGCGCGCCACCGCCTCGAGATTGATCGAGGCATCCTCGCGAATCGCGGTATGCGGGCAGCCGCCGGTCTCCACGCCGATGATGCGCTCCGGAGCCAGGGCCTCGTTTCTAACCAGGAACTGCGCATCCTCCTCGGTATAGATGTCGTTGGTCACAACGCCGAGGTGGTACTTGCCGCGCAGGCGTTTGCACAGAGCCAGGGTCAGGGCGGTCTTGCCGGAGCCCACCGGTCCGCCGATGCCGACGCGCAGTGGTTGCGTGGTTGCCATGTCAGTAAGTTTCCTTGTGGTCCAGTATCGGCGCGGGGCTTAGCCGAAAAATGTCAGTAGCGACAATCCCTTCACGACCGGAACAGGCGCGAGTATTGCGTCTCGTGGCGGCTGCACGCGATTGCCAGGCCAGGGGCGAAATTCGCAAGCGTCGCGTCCTCCGCGGCCATGGCTTCGTCGGCGATCGAGGACAGGTCCGCGCCTGACCGAAGCAGCAGTCGCTGCCCGTCGGTCTGTCCGAGCGGTATGGCCTTCAGCGCGGCCATGACCTGGTTCTCGAGCCACGACCAGAGGTACGCGACAAGCGCGTCGCGCTCCGGTATTTCCCACTGCGTGGCCACGAACGTGAAAGCGGCCGGAAAAACGATCTCCTCCATCGTCTGCAGCTCGGCGAGCGCGCCCTTATCGAACTCACCGAGCTCCACGCAAAGCCTGCGCAGGGAATAGCCCATCTGCAAAGTCTCGGCGCGCAGTTCCGCAGTTTCGCGGGCAGCGCTGAAAAAACCGTTGAGACGGCGGACGTCGCCGAATTCGCGGGCCTTCCACGCTTCATACAAGCGGCACCAGACGGGTGCCTCGAATTTCGCCACATTGAGCGTCAGC
The DNA here is from genome assembly GCA_031380765.1 of Pseudomonadota bacterium. GTDB lineage: Bacteria > Pseudomonadota > Gammaproteobacteria > Burkholderiales > SG8-39 > SZAS-79. The sequence continues at coordinate 11,575 of JANMXB010000011.1, forward strand.
GCATCGCCTATCCAGCGGCCGGCGCTTTCTGCGCCCGTGACCGTTCGCGCTTCCACGGCCGCTTCGAGCCCCTGCGAATAGCTATAGGCGCCCACCGGCAGGGCAGGGCTTGCGAGCTGAAGGAGTCGCGCTAGTGCGGTCACTTTGACTTGTGATCGTGGGAATGATCGTGGCCGCAGTCGTGCTCGTGCTCGTGCGGGTGATCGTGCTCTTGCGCGCCATAGTGATGAATGCGTCCGCCATGGCCTTGCTCGCCGTCGTTGTGCCTGTGACCTCCTCCGTACGCGCCGGCTTCGGGCTCGAACGGCGCTTCGATCGGTTCGATCGCAGCGCCCAGGCCCCGCAGCATCTCCTCGAGCACATGGTCGGCGGCAATGCGCAGAAATCCGTCGCCCACCTGTACAGGCACGTGGCGATTGCCCAGGTGGTAGGCGGCTCGCGTGATGTCTTGCGCGGTCTTACAGGTAATGTGCAGCACCTTTTCGGTTTGCGCCACGATTTCGATCACCCGGCCATCGCTCGCAACGACAAGGTCGCCGCCGCGCAGGATGTCGCCGCGCGGCAGCATCAGCGCAATCTCTTCGCCGGAAACCAGGTGCGTGCGCAGCCGGCTCTTTTGGCGCGCATCGAACGGCAGACGGAGTCGACCTTTGACCTCGAGGCGGTAGGCGCCCCGCGGAATTTTCAGTTTGGCTTTGATTTCGACCATCAGGTTCTCAGAAGAGGAAATAGCGTTGCGCCATCGGCAGGACCGCCGCGGGTTCACACATCAGCAGTTCTCCATCGGCCTTGACGAGGTAATTTTCCGGATCGACTTCGATTTTCGGAGTGTAGCTGTTGTGGACCATGTCTTTCTTGCCTATGCCACGGCAGTTCCTGACAGCCATCAGCGGCTTCTTCAGCCCCAGTCCGGCGACCAGCGGATTCCTCAACGCAGCCTGCGAAACGAAAGTAACAGAAGTGGCGAGGGCGCCGCCGAAGGCGCCGAACATCGGTCGATAATGAACCGGCTGCGGCGTCGGGATCGACGCGTTCGGGTCGCCCATCGCTGCGGCGGCGATCATGCCCCCCTTGAGGATCAGCGAGGGCTTCACGCCAAAGAACGCCGGCCTCCAGATCACGAGGTCCGCGAGCTTGCCGACTTCTATCGATCCCACTTCGTGCGAGATGCCCTGGGCGATTGCCGGATTGATCGTGTATTTCGCGATGTAGCGCTTGACGCGCGTGTTGTCCGATTTCGCGGTGTCGCCCTTCAGCGC
>JANMXB010000021.1:0-9812 GCA_031380765.1 Pseudomonadota bacterium
CGCGATGTTCGCCGGCGTGCAAAAAAGCTTGGACTTTCTTCGCGTGTCGAGTGGCGCGGTTCCATGACACAAACCGAGCTGCTTGACGAATACCGGAAGGCGGATATTTTCGCGCTCGCAAGCAGGATTGCCGAAGACGGCGATCGGGATGGATTGCCGAACGTATTGATGGAGGCGCAAAGCCAGGGACTTGCATGTGTCGCCACGGACGTATCCGCGATCCACGAGCTCGTGGAGCGGGACGTTACCGGGCTGCTCGTCGCCCCGGACTCGCCCGATGCATTCGCCGCCGCTCTCGAAGCGCTTATCATCAATCCCCTTCGGCGCCACGCATTGGGCGAGGCTGGACGCAAGCGGGTTATCGCAAGTTTCGGCATGGAGATGAACATCACGCGGCTGGCCGAAAAATTCGGCGTCGCGTGCCCGGCACAAGCCAGGCAGGCGGAACGGTAGATTAGAATCCGCAGCATGCGCATTGCCTTTTACGCGCCCCTCAAATCCCCCACGCATGCCGTACCTTCAGGCGACCGACGCGTTGCGCGGCTGTTGATCGAGGCGCTCGAACGAGCCGGTCACGTGGTGGAGCTTGCATCGACACTGCGCACTTACGAGCCCGCGGGCGATTTTGCGCGCCAGACATGGTTTCGCGACCAGAGCGCCGCAGCGGCCAGCGATCTTGTTGCCCTGTGGAGTGGGGCGGGCCGCGCGCAGCGGCCTGATCTCTGGTTCACCTATCACGTCTACTACAAAGCTCCGGATTGGATGGGTCCGGCGGTTGCCGCAGGTTTGGGTATCCCGTACGTAATTGCCGAGGCCTCGTTTGCGCCGAAGCGCATGCAGGGAGCGTGGTCGCTCGGGCACGCTGCCGCGGGCGAATCGATTCGCGCCGCCTCGTTGGTGCTGTGCCCGATCCGGGATGACGTAGGGTGCTTGGAGCCTCTCGTATCGCCGCCCGCGAAGATCAGGCTGCTGCCGCCATTCGTTGATCCCGCCCCCTATCGGGCCGCCGCCAGGAACCGGGCCGCGCACCGCAAAAGGCTGTCGGCCGAGTTTCATCTCGACCCATCCGTTCCCTGGATAGTGGTTGCGGCAATGATGCGGATGGGGGACAAGGCGTCTTCCTATTCCATGCTCGCCTCGACCTTGCGGCGGCTCACAGACATCCCGTGGCAGATTGTGGTGGCGGGAGACGGCGCCGCGCGAGGCGCAATAGAGGCCGCTTTCGAGAGCGCCGCGCCGGGGCGCTGCCGGTTCCTCGGCGAGTACGGAGCCGACGATCTTGCCTCTCTGTATCCCGCCTGCGACTTGTGCTTATGGCCCGCGGTGAACGAGGCTTACGGAATGTCGCTGCTCGAAGCGCAGGCAGCTGGCATCCCTGTCGTTTCGCGCGCAATTCGCGGAGTCCCCGACGTGGTCTGCCATGGACGCACGGGCTTGCTCGCGCCCCCCGAAGATGAAGCCGCTTTGGCAGAGCTTGCCCGGCAACTTCTCGTCGACGGCAATCGGCGCCGAAAAATGGGGCAGGCGGCCGCGCAATTCGTCCGCGCAGAGCGCAGCGTCGACTCGGCAGCAACCTCGCTCGATCAGGGTCTCAGGGAAATTCGTGCTGCAGCGAATCGGAGCCCGGCGGCCGTGCAACGATGACATTCCTGGCCACGCTGAGGCACGGCGATACGGATTGGAGCCGCGAGGGACGCATACAGGGGCAAACGGACATTCCATTGTGCGAAGCTGGCCGGGCGAAGGTTAGGAACCGCAGCCTTCCCCTACAGTGTGATGGCATGCGCATAGTGTCGAGTCCGCTTGTTCGTTGCGTGGAGACGGCCTCGCTGCTGGGGATGCAAGAAATCGACTGCGACCACCGGCTGGCCGAAATGCAATGGGGCGACTGGGAGGGCCGCCGTCTTGAAGACTTGCGATCGGAATTGGGCAGCGCGATGCGGGAGAACGAAGCGCGCGGCCTCGATTTCACGCCGCCGGGCGGAGAAAGTCCGAGAACCGTGCTTGCGAGGGTGAGCGGATGGCTTGTGGAAATCGCAGCGCGCGGCCAGCCGACTCTGGCAATCGCCCATCGGGGCGTGATCCGTGCGATATTTTCCGCTGCAACGGGATGGGACATGCGCGGCCGTCCACCGCTGAAACTCGACTGGGACGCGCTGCACGTCTTCCGCCTCGACGCGGCTGGGGTCCCAAGCGTGGTCCGGATGAATGTCCCGCTTGTCGAAGCGGGCGTGGCGACAAGGTGAAAAGCCGGCGCGCGTTTCTGTATGTCCAGCATCTGCTTGGCATCGGTCATCTAAGGCGTGCCGTCACGCTGGCGAATGCGCTGGCCGCGGATGGAGTCGACGTGACTCTCGCCAGCGGAGGCTCCGACGTTCCCGGCATGAAGCCTAACGGGGTGCGGTTTGTGCAATTGCCAGCCGCGAGCGCCGCCGATTCTTCATTCAGGGTTCTTATCGACGCCGACGGAAATCCCGTCGACGAGCGCTGGAAAACCAGCAGGCGGGAGGCATTGCTGGATGCCTGGCGCGCGGCAGATGCGCACGCACTGATTATCGAGTTGTACCCTTTCGGCCGGCGCCAGATGCGTTTCGAGCTCCTTCCCCTTCTCGAAGCCGCCGTGGGTGCCGCACATCGCCCCCTGATCGTGTGCTCGGTGCGCGATATTATCGGCGCCGGGCAAAAGAATCTCTCACGCCAGGACGAAATGCTCGAGGTTTTCGAGCGTTACTTTGACCGTCTTCTGGTTCACGGTGATCCCGCCGTGATCCCGTTCGGCCGGAGTTTCCGGCATGCAGGCAGAATTGAATCAAGGCTCTCCTACACCGGTTATGTTGTCGATGAATCTGGAGCAGATTCAGCGTCCGTCCCGGACGGCGTTCCCGGGGATGGCGAGGTAATCGTTTCGGCTGGTGGCGGCGCGGTAGGGATGCGGTTGCTGGAGACCGCGATCCGGGCACGGCCGCTCAGCCTGTTGAGCCGGCGGACCTGGCGAATACTTGGCGGCATAAATTGCGCAGCATCCGATCTCGCCATGCTCGCGAGTATTGCCCGCGCCGTCGGGCAGGGGGATGTAGTGGTTGAACGGGCGCGCTCCGATTTCCCGCACCTGCTCGCCAACTGCGCTTTATCGGTAAGCCAGGGCGGATATAACACGATGATGGAAATCCTGCATGCCCGCGCTCGTGCGGTAGTGGTCCCGTTCGCGGGTGGCGCCGAAACGGAGCAGACGCTGCGCGGCCGCTGGCTTGCCGATCGCGGGCTGATCCAGATCGTCGAAGAGCAAGACCTGACGCCGGAATCGCTCGCCGCGGCGATCAATAGTGCCGCAGCGCGAGCGCGGCCCCAGCGGGGAGCGATCAGGCTGGACGGAGCGCGGCGGGCGGCTGCTCTGGTCGCCGGCTGGACATCGGAGCTGGAATGGTAGGCGCGGAAGAATGGGCTGAATTCATCGACGAACTCTCCCGCTGGCGGCATGCGAACAGAGTTGTCGAATTCTGGTGGCGCGATGACGATGCGTGCCGGCCGGATCCGGCGCTGGATCGCCTTTACGCCTTGGCTGCGCGGACAGGGGTACCCCTTGCGCTCGCCGCTGTGCCGGACCAATGCGAAGCGGCCGCGTTCGAAGGACTTTCTGCCGGAGCGGCCGTGTTGCAGCACGGCGCGGATCACCGAAACCGGGCGACGGCCGGCGAAAAGAAGACCGAGTTTCCCGCGGCCGAGCCAGTAGAGGTCGCCGTCGCGCGCCTGGTTGCCGGGCGAGTAAAGCTCGAGGGCGCAGCCCAAGGGCTCGTGTTACCCGTCCTGGTTCCACCGTGGAATCGGCTTTCGCCTCATTTAGTGGCGCATCTGGCCGATGGGGGATATCGAGGGTTGAGCACCTTCGGTGTGCGAAATATCACGAATCTCCCGCCCGGGCTGACCCAGATCAATACTCACGTCGATATCATCGACTGGAAAGGCGGCCGCGGATTTTGCGGTACCGGGCACGTGCTGCACCAGGTCACCACGCTTCTTGCAGCGCGGCGTGCCAACGCAGGTGGTGCGACTCAGCCGCTCGGTTGGCTCACACATCACGCCGTCCACGACGCGGCTGCATGGGATTTCCTCGAACGGCTGTTCGAGGCGACCACCGGCGTAGAGGGCATTTGCTGGCGCTCGCCGATGAGCCTGTTTAGTGCGAGCTTCGGCGGGCGGTAGAGCGCCGCTCTCGCAGGTTCCCGGTTCCTCGCGGCCAGACGCCATTGGTCACGAGCAGGACAACTGGAGCAACGGACGCAGTCTTTCTCGTATACTTCGCGTGGACAGTCGTCCGGCGCACCACCCACACAGTCTGGGGAGAAATCGGGGGATCAGAACAAAGCGGCCGTTCTGCGCGGCACCCTTGCGCGGCGACTTGCATTCGATCTGGCCCACTGACTGAACGATATGCCCAACGTTCTCAAGGTAAGCGATCTCAAGGTCTACCTGAATGTCGATGCCGGCACGGTGAAGGCTGCCGACGGGGTGTCGTTCCGCATTCCAGAAGGTCGTACGGTCGCGCTGGTCGGCGAATCGGGTTCGGGAAAATCCATCATCGCCCAGGCGATCATGGGTATCCTGCCGAAAATCGCCCGGATCGAAAGCGGGGAGATCCTGTTCGCCGATCCGAACCGGCCAGGCACCACGGTTGACATTGCACGGCTCGGCGCGACCGATTCCGAACTCATGGCGATTCGCGGCGGCCGGATCTCGATCATCTTCCAGGAGCCCATGACCGCGCTTTCGCCGCTGCACACGATCGGCAATCAGATCGAGGAGGCCCTGGCGCTGCATCGCGATCTCGGCAAGACGCAAAGACGCGAAGCCGTTGTGGAGATGCTGCGCCTGGTCGGCTTTCCGAAACCGGCGAGGGCGGTGCAAACCTATCCGTTCGAGCTGTCCGGCGGGCTGCGTCAGCGCGAAATGATCGCGATGGCGCTCGTTTGCCGGCCCGCGCTGCTGATTGCCGACGAGCCCACAACTGCGCTCGACGTCACGATCCAAGCGCAGATCCTGCAGCTCATCATGCAGCTGCAGCGCGAAATGCAGATGGCTGTAATGATCATCACGCACGATCTGGGCGTAGTGGCGAACATGGCCGACGAGGTGGTGGTGCTTTATCAGGGAAAAGTTGTCGAGTCCGGCACGGTGCAAGCCATCTTTCGCGAGCCCAGCCATCCGTACCTCAAGGCGCTGATGCGTGCGGTGCCGCGCTTCAACATGGCACCTGGCGAGCGACTGACGCCGTTGCGCGAGATTCAGGTTTCGACCAACCACCTGATGACGGCGCGCCCGCGTCCAGCAGCGGCAAAGGATTCCGATGCACCGCTGCTTAGCGTGCGCAATCTGACCAAAGGCTTCGGTACACGCAAGACCTCGCTGTTCGGGTCCAGGCGTTCCAGTCACGTGCTGGCCGTCGAGGACGTCAGTTTTACGGTGAGGGCGGGTGAATGTCTGGGCCTGGTGGGCGAGTCGGGGTGCGGCAAGACGACCACCGCAAAGATGATCATGCGCTCGATCACGCCGGACAGCGGAGAGATCATTTTCAACGACAGCGGCACGCCTCAGGATGTCCTGTCGCTTCGGGGCGCCGATCTGTTCGCATACCGGCGCAAAGTCCAGTTCGTATTCCAGGATCCCGTGGGATCCCTCAATCCGCGCATGAGCGCTTTCGAAATCCTCAGCGAGCCGCTGATCATCCATGGGATTGGTGACGCGGACGAGCGGTTTGCGAGGGTCAAGGAGCTGACCGCTCTCGTCGGCCTGGACGTGCGTCATCTAAGGCGCTACCCCCATAGCTTCTCGGGCGGCCAACGCCAGCGCCTGGGCATTGCGCGCGCTCTAGCGTTGAGCCCGGCCCTGCTGATTTGCGATGAGCCGGTTTCCGCGCTCGACGTTTCGGTGCAGGCACAGGTGCTGAACCTGCTGCGCGATTTGCGCGACGCGCTGAACCTCACTTATATTTTCGTTTCACACAACCTCGCGGTAGTGAACTACATCGCCGATCGTATCGCCGTCATGTGCGCAGGCCGGCTGGTCGAAATCGCTCCTTATGCGGAGCTTTTCCGCAATCCGGTGCACCCCTACACCCGAGCGCTGCTCGCCGCAGTTCCAAGCCCGGATCTGGACCGCAGGCTCGACTTTGCCGCCCTTATGGAGGGCAGGGCGTCGGACCCGACAGCATGGCCCCAGCCTTTCCGTCTCGACGGTTCGGGGCCGACTTCAATGATCGACCTGGGCGAAGGCCATCTTGTGCGCGCGCATGAAACCGCAAATCACTCGGAGCTGACTACATGAAAAGAATATTGAGCGGTGGATTCGCTGGCCTGCTGGCTTGCGTGGTTGCCGCCGCGTGCCTGTCCTTCACTGCACGAGCCGCTACGCCGGTCGAGACAGAGATGTATCGCAAGGATGTCGCGGCCGGAAAGATGCCCCCTGTTCAGAAGCGCCTGCCCGAGATACCGCAGGTCACGGCACTGGCCGAGCCAGGATTGCAGGTCGGCAAGCAGGGCGGAACCCTGAACATGCTCATCGGGCGTGCCCGCGATGTTCGACTCCTGGTGGTGTACGGCTATGCGCGCCTGGTCGGATACGACCGCAAGCTCGCGCTTGGGCCCGACATACTCGAAAGTTTCGAATCCAAGGACGACAAGGTTTTCACGTTCAAGCTGCGCAAAGGTCACCGGTGGTCCGACGGGCAACCCTTTACCACTGAGGATTTCCGCTATTTTTGGGAGGACGTAGCCAACAATCCTGAACTGAGCCCCAGCGGTCCCCAAAGCGACCTGCTTGTAGACGGCGAAAAGCCGAAAGTGGAGTTCCTCGATCCGACAACCGTGCGGTACTCGTGGAGCAAGCCGAACCGCGATTTTCTGTCCCGGCTCGCGGGCGCCTCGCCTCTCTATATCTACCGCCCCGCGCATTACCTCAAGAAATTCCACAAAAAGTATTCACCTAAAGTTACCGAAAGCGAAAACAAGGCTGGCAAGCGCGGGTGGGCGTCCCTGCACAACAAGCAGGACAACATGTACCAGTTCGACAATCCGGACCTGCCCACGCTGGAGCCGTGGATTAATACGACCCGGCCGCCGGCCGATCGGTTCGTGGCGGTGCGCAATCCGTATTTCCACCGCGTGGACGCCCAGGGCCAGCAATTGCCCTACATCGATCGCGTCGTGCTGGCCGTAGCCGAGGGCAAGCTGATTCCGGCCAAGGCGGGGGCGGGCGAGTCGGATCTGCAGGCGCGCGATCTGCAATTCAACAATTACACCTTTCTAAAGAAGAACGAAAAACTCAACAACTACCGGGCGCTCCTGTGGCGCACGGGCATCGGTTCGCATTTCGCGCTGTTTCCGAACTTGAACGTGAACGACCCGGTGTGGCGGAAGGTGCTGCGCGATGTTCGCTTCCGTCGCGCGCTGTCGATGTCGATCGATCGCGGCCTGATCAACCAGGTCCTGTATTTTGGGCTCGCCACCGAAGCCAATAACACCGTGCTTCCCGAGAGCCCGATGTTCAAGGAGGAATACCAGAAGAAGTGGGCCAAGCTCGACAGGAAGGCAGCCGACAAGCTGCTCGACGAGATTGGCTTGAAGCGCGGGCCTGACGGATTGCGCCGCCTGCCGGACGGGCGCTTGCTCGAAATCATCGTGGAAACGGCCGGCGAAAGCTCCGAGCAGGCGGACGTGCTCGAGCTGATCCGGGAAACCTGGAAAGAAGTCGGAATCAAGCTCTTTACCAAGCCGTCGCAGCGCGAGGTGCTGCGCAACCGCGTTTTCGGCGGGGAAGCGCTGATGTCGGTATGGAGCGGCCTCGAAAACGGACTGGCCACGCCTGACATGAGTCCCGACGACCTCGCGCCGTTGAGCCAGCAGCAGCTGCAATGGCCCAAATTCGGCCAATACCACGAGACGGCGGGCAAGGCCGGGCAGGCGCCCGACATTCCGGAGGCCGTTGAACTGCTGAAACTCAGTGCCGCATGGCGCGCAGCCGGCACGCGCCCCGAACGCGAGAAAGTGTGGCACCAGATGCTCTCCATCCACGCGGAGCAGCAATTCGTCATCGGCGTCGTTTCCGCGGTTCCCCAGCCGGTTCTCGTGCGAACGACGCTCGTGAACGTGCCGGAGAAAGGCTTCTATAACTGGGAGCCGGGCGCTTTCTTCGGCCTCTACCACCCGGACACCTTCTGGTTCAAGTAATGCCCGGGCAGTTCCGGACACGGACTGTCGGACGGCGATCCCGATCATGCTGAAATACACCCTGCAACGAATCCTGATCCTGATCCCGACGCTGATCGTGATCAGCCTGGTGACGTTCACGATCATCCAGCTGCCGCCGGGTGACTATCTGTCGAACCAGATCGACGAGCTGAGAAGCCAGGGCGATACGGCGGCCCTCGAAAAGATCGAGTTCCTGCGCCGCCAGTTCGGTCTCGACAAGCCGTTCATCGAGCAGTACGCAACATGGGTGGGAATCTGGCCCGGCAACCAGGGTTTTTCAGGGCTCCTGCAGGGCGACTGGGGCTGGTCTTTCGAATACGACCTGCCGGTAAAGGAGGTCGTCGGCGACCGGCTCCTGCTGTCGTTCATCCTGAATTTTTCGATCATCCTGTTTACGTGGGTGGTTTCGTTTCCCATTGGCGCCTACGCGGCGACCCACCAGTACAGCTGGAGCGACTACGGGCTGACGCTGCTCGGGTACATAGGATTGGCGACGCCCAATTTCCTGCTGGCCCTGGTGCTGATGTATTTCGCCAATGTCCAGTTCGGGTTGTCGGTCGGCGGCATCATGGCGCCCGAATACCTGGGCCAGCCCTGGAGTCTCGCGAAGTTCGAATCGGTGCTCCATCACCTGTGGATCCCGGTCATCGTCATCGGCACTTCAGGCACGGCCGGCATGATCCGTCGACTGCGGGCCAATCTGCTAGATGAACTCCAGAAGCAGTATGTAACGACCGCGCGCGCAAAGGGCATGCCCCAGTTCCGCCTGTTGATGAAGTACCCGATGCGGATGGCGCTCAATCCATTCATCGCCGATATCGGCAGCCTCTTGCCGAGTGTCATTTCAGGGTCGGCAATCGTCGCCGTGGTCCTTTCACTGCAGACTTCGGGGCCGATGCTGCTGGATGCGCTGCGCAGCCAGGATCAATACCTCGCCGGTTCCTTTCTCATGTTTCTCGCGCTTCTCGCGGTGATCGGGACTTTCATCTCGGACCTGCTGCTCGCCGCCCTGGATCCCCGGATCCGGCTGACCGGGGGGGTTGCCAAGTGAGCGCCTCTGCGCAGGAAGCGGACAACCTCCCTCATTTCGTCACCACCGAGCCGTTCGAGCCGTACAAGGCGGAAAAGCTGACGCCCGAGCAGGAGCATTTCTACAGCGCCTCACAATGGCAGATCATGTGGTGGAAGTTCCGCCGCCACCGGATCGCTCTTATCTCGGGCGTGATTTTGCTGCTGATATACGCCTCCACGCTGGTGAGCGAAGTCATTGCGCCCTACAACCTGGATACGCGAAACACGAAACACATTTACGCACCACCCCAGGAGATCCATCTGTTTGACGCCGGCCGCCTCGCCGCGCCGTTCGTCTACGGCTACAAAATGGAGCTCGATCTGGCCACCATGAAGCGCAGTTACACGGCCGATCCCGCTCGCGTGCAGCCGTTGCGCTTTTTCTGCCGCGGCGACGAATACGAATTCTGGGGCTTGATCGAGGGAAACTTCCATCTCGTCTGTCCCGCGGAGGGAGGGACTTTTTTCCTGTTCGGCACCGATCGCCTCGGACGCGATCTG
>JANMXB010000039.1:0-1632 GCA_031380765.1 Pseudomonadota bacterium
CAGCGCTCAACCGGATTTGCGCCAACGAAGTCGCCGTGGCGCCGGGACGCATCGTGTATACGCAGTGGCTCAACGAGCGTGGCGGCATCGAAGCGGACCTGACCGTCACGCGACTCGACACGAACACGTACCTGATCGTAACGGCGGCGGCTACGCAGGCACGCGACTTGCATTGGCTCGAGCGCCATATTCCGGAAGAGGCCCGCGCAGTCGCTACCGATGTGACCTCCGCTTACGCGGTGCTGGGAGTGATGGGGCCGCAATCGCGCACCTTGCTGTCGCGCCTCACCGATGCGGACCTGTCGAACGGCGCCTTTCCGTTCGGTGTTTCACGCGAGATCGAATTGGGCTATGCGAAAGTCAGGGCGTCGCGCATTACCTACGTCGGCGAACTGGGCTGGGAGCTCTACGTGCCGGCCGAATTCGCGGCGGGCGTCTACGAGGCCCTGCTTTCGGCCGGCGAGGGTTCGGGGCTGGTTCATGCCGGTTACCACGCGATGGACTCCCTGCGCATGGAAAAAGGCTATCGCCATTGGGGGCACGACATTGCGGACGAAGACACCCCGCTGCAGGCCGGGCTCGCGTTTGCGGTGGCCTTCGGCAAGCGCGCCGCCTTCATCGGCCGCGAGGCACTCGAGCGGCAGAAAAGCGAAGGCCTCCGGCGCAGGCTCGTCCTGTTCGCGCTGGACGATCCCGAGCCGCTGGTCTATCACAACGAGCCGATCTGGCGGAGCGGGCGGCTCGTGGGCCGGGTGACCTCCGGCGCCTATGGCCACACCCTGGGCCGGTCACTGTGCATGGGCTACGTAAGTGCCGAGACGATCCTGACGCCCGACTACCTGCTGTCGGGAGCGTACGAAATCGAGATTGCCTCGACGCGGTTTTCCGCGAAGCCCTCCCTCAGGCCGTTCTATGATCCCATGAGCGAGCGCATCAGGAAGGGCATCCAATGAGCCTTTTGCCGGAGAGGTCTATGTCGAGCGCATTCAGGCGTCGGGTCGTGGTTGTGCTGGTACTTGCCGCCTCGTCCCTCGCGTGGGGACAGGACTATCCGGCAAAGCCAGTGCGCGTCGTGGTGCCCTATCCGCCGGGCGGCCCGACCGACGTCATCGTCAGGGTCATCGCCAACCGGCTGACCGAATCGCTCGGCCAGCCGGTGGTCGTCGAGAACCGCGCCGGCGCAAGCGGCATGATCGGCGCGGAGCTGGTGGCCAAGGCCCCGCCGGACGGGGTCAACAACTCGCTGCCCGTGCGCAGTGTCCAGGACCTGATTGCGTACGCGAAGGCGAACCCCGGCAAGCTGAACTTCGCGTCCGCGAGCAGCGGATCTTCCTCGCAGCTCGCGGGCGAGCAGTTCAAGCTGTTCGCGGGCGTCGAAATGCAGCACATCCCGTATAAAGGCAGCACGCCGGCGCTGACCGACGTGATGGGCGGCCAGGTGCAGATGATGTTCGACTCCACGCCCTCGGCGATGCCGTTCGTGAAGAGCGGCAAGCTGCGCGCGCTCGCGGTCACCACCGCAAAGCGTACGCAGGCCGCGCCCGACATCCCCTCGATGGCCGAGTCCGGCCTGCCCGGCTTCGATCACAGCAACTGGTATGGTGTCTGGGGACCGCCAGGGATGCCCCGGGA
>JANMXB010000065.1:0-2465 GCA_031380765.1 Pseudomonadota bacterium
GCCGAAGGCACCGGCCTGGGACTCGCGCTCAGCAAGCGCTTCAGCGAATTGCACGGCGGTTCGATCCGGGTGGAGAGCGAACTTGGCAAGGGTTCGGTGTTCACCTTCACGTTTGCGGAGCAGGCCGTTTGAAGGTGTTCAAACTCGACGACGAAGCTGGCGCCGGTACATGGTTGCTGCGGATCGCTTCCGTGGCCGGAATGATTGCGGCGGTCGTTGGCATCGGGGTGTTCATGCACCGCGGCCAGACCTTTCCCGCCACGATGCTGCTGTTCGTCATCGTGGTCCTGGCGGTGCTGTTTTCATGGAGCTGGACGGGGTCGATATTCAGCGCCCTCGCGCGGGCCAAGGGATACGTCGAAGGCGTCGAAGGCGACCATCGTCACGAGTGGTATGCGTTCAAGGGCCAGCGCGTGCGCGTGTTCCTCGACGCAAAGCAGCAGCCCTGGTTTGCGCTGAACGAGATCGCGTTCATCCTGTCACTTCAGGCCGACGAGAAAACATTCCGGCATTACGGATCCAAGGAGCTGGCAATCCCCGACTCGGCCTCCGAGAAATGCCTGTCGGAGAGCGGTTTGCGGCGCCTGGTCAAGTACAGCCCGCACCCCGATGCCGGCGCGCTGGGGCTGTGGATGGAGCGAGAGGTTTTGCGGGTGCTCCGGAATCGGCGTGAACGGGCGATTGCCTAAGGATCGGATTTCGGATGTCCGACCCGTGCGGACCAGCGACCTCTAATCTCCGGGCGCCTTTTGCGCGCGGATGGGCGGTCGAAGGCGTCCAATAAGGGATGCCGCTCGAGTCTTTACGCCTCGCGCCATCGAGGCCAGCTTGACGAAAATCCGAGCCAGGTAGGGCGCGTCGGGCGGCTCGATTTCTTTTCTGAGGCGGGTATAACGAAGCGACGCCGGCGCGCGTGGATGCTTTCTCCGGTCGTCGTGGAGGCTCGGTTTGGTGAAGGGCAATGCGCGAAGTGCGGCCATCATCGGCTCCCGTGGCGGGCTGCTATCTGGAAATTAGATGTTACGCGCGCCTGTACGAACAGATAAATAGGCCAAAGGGAGAAGTACGCCAAAAGGATCAAGGTACGATTCAGCCCTGGGCCGTAAGAGGGGCCAATCATGGATTCCATCAGACGCACCCTACTGGCAACGGGAGCAGTGGCGGCCGCCGCGGCAGCTGCGCCGCGCGCCTTCGCGCAACCCCCCTTTGGACTACGAGGAGCCGCCATGCCGTTCTACGAAAAAGGCGATGTCCGCATTCACTACCAGGAGACCGGCTCCGGCTTCCCGTTGCTGATCATCCCCGGCGGGGGGTTGAACTCGACCATGGCGTTCTTCTCCGCAAGCGCACCGTTCAATCCGATGGAGGAATTCAAGGGCGAGCACCGCTGCATCACGAGCGATCTGCGCAACGCCAACGGCGGCCAGTCCTCCGGTCCGCTGGAGATCGATCGGCCCTGGAACGCCTACTCCGACGACCAGCTTGGCCTGATGGATCATCTGGGCATCAAGGAATTCATGGTGATGGGCTTCTGCGTGGGCGGCCCCATGGCCTGGAACCTGATGAAGCGGGCACCCAGGCGTGTCGTTGCGGCCGTGCTTGCGCAGCCCAGCGGCTCCCGTCCGGAGATGCGCGACCTTTTTTATGAAAACAACATGAAGGGCTGGGCCCCGGCGCTCACTGCCCGCCGGCCCGACATCACGATGGAGATGGTCGGCAGATTCCTGACCCGGATGTACCGCTCCAACCCCGACTTTGTCTTCACCGTGACGCGCGATTTCGTGCGCGCCTGCCAGACGCCCATCCTGGTCCTGCCGGACGACATCCCGGCGCACCCGTATGCCGTCGCAATGGAGACCGCGATGCTTGCGCCGAAAGCCGAAGTGAGCCTCTTCCCCTGGAAGGAGCCCAAGGAACGGATTCCCCTGGCGGTGCGCCAGATACGCTCGTTCCTGCGGGCGCACCGGCCTGCGTGACTGCCCCACCCGGCTGGTTTCCCGTTCCTACTCCCAGAGCCCTTCAGGCAGCGGGAGGCCGGCGAGATCCTCTTTGGTGAGGCGCCGGTCCGGCTCGATGCCGAAGCGCTCGAGCACCGCGGCGAGCTGCCGCGCGTGCTGCGCGCAATGCCAGGTCGAGCGTTCGTAAAGCGCAGCGACCGGCTGCATGCCGAAAAACGTTTTTACTTTTCCCTTGCAGGACTTGTCGGCAAGGCCATCCCACCATTGGTGCAGTCCTTCGATCACACCTTCACCATAGACGGCGATTTCCTCGCCGGAGTTAAAGGTTCCTGGCAACGGCGGTTGATTGGCGAGCTGCGCCGAATACTCGACGCCGTCGACGACTGTCTCGAGGAAGGCCTCAGCGATGCGGAAGACGTGATGCCCCATCAGGCGGATCGAGCGGTCGCGGTTGTCGATCACGCGCTCCTCCAACTTTGCGGATGGAACCTGGCGGATGTAGCGCTG
>JANMXB010000090.1:0-3775 GCA_031380765.1 Pseudomonadota bacterium
GGCTATGGCCAGACCGGCCCGCTGCGCGACCGCCCGGCCTTCGCCCACCTGATCAACGCCGCCTCGGGTGCGATGGACCTCGACCGTCAGGGCGAGCCCGAGCCGCGCGTGGCTTACCTGCAATCGGCGGACGCGCTTGCCGGCGTGCACGCGTTCGGGCTCGTGCTCGCCGCAGTCCACCGCCGCGAGCGCACCGGGCAGGGCGCGTACCTGGATGTCTCGATGCTGCAGTCGCTCTGGGGTGCGGAAGACATCGGCATCGCGGCAGCGCTGAACGGCGGGGCGATCACCAAGGGGGCGCGCCCCGGGATGATCATCCACGCGGTGAAGGGCCGGCAGGTTGCGGTGCAGTTCATCGGCGGGGGACCCACGTGGGACCGCTTGCTCGCCGTCATGGGGGCGGACAGCGCGGCGGGCGCGCCGCAGTTCGCCTCGCCGCAGGGCAGGCGCGATCACTGGCCCGAGCTGCGCCGCGCGATCTGCGACTGGCTCGACGGCTTCGAATCGATGGACGCCGCGGTGGCGGCGCTTTCCGCCGCGCGCGTGCCTTGCGCCCCGGTGCGGACGATCGAGGAAGCGATGGAGCACCCGCACATGGAAGAGCGCGAGGCGTTTACGACGATCCCTCACCCGGGGCGCGGCGAGGCGCGCGTGACCTCATCGCCCTATCTCATCGATGGCGCGCCGGTGCACGCGCGCGGACCGGCGCCGTATCGCGCGGGCGAGGAAACGCGCGCAGTGCTCGCGGGTACGCTGGGGTATACCGCGGAGCGCATCGAGGCGCTCATCCGCTCGGGGGCGGTCGCCGTGCCATAGACGGCGGATGGCAGCCTGGGCTCTAGTGAAAAAGTGGCAGCAATTGCGCGACCAGCGTCAATCCACCTTCGCGCCGGAAACCTTCACGAGGTTGCCCCACTTGGTAATCTCGGCCAGCAGGAATTCGTTGAACTCCTTCACCGACATCAGGCTGATCTCGAGGCCCGCGGCCGAGAAGCGCTGCCGCGTGTCGGCATCCTGCAGGATCGCCGTCGTCGCGCCGTAGAGCTTCTGCACCACTTCCTGCGGCAGCCCGGCCGGGCCGCTCACGCCCCACCACGGGCGAAGGTCGTAGCCCGGCAGCGTGTCGCCGATCGGCGGCACCTCGGGCGCGAGCGGGGTGCGGGTGCGCGTCGCGACGCCGAGCGCGCGCAGCCGGCCGTCCTTCACGTGCGGGTAGATCACCGGCACGTGATAGAAGATCATCGACACCTGCCCGCCGAACAGGTCCGCGAAACCCTGCGTGATGTTCTTGTAGGGCACGTGGACGATGTCGATGCCGGCCATGGTCCGCAAAAGCTCGCCGGCCATGTGCGGCGAGGTGCCGGAGCCGGCCGAAATGTAGGTGAGCTTGCCCGGGTTGGCCTTGGCGTAGGCGATCAGCTCGGCCACCGTGCGCGCGGGAATCGCGTTGTTGATCGCGAGCATGTTCGGCGCGGCGGCAAGCAGCGTGACGTGCGTGAAATCCCTTACGGGGTCGAACGGCAGCTTGCCGTAGAGCGCCAGGTTGGTCGCATGCACCGAGCTCGTCGAGAGCGTGATCGTGTACCCGTCGGGCGCGGCGCGCGCGACCACCTCCCCGGCGATGTTGCCGCCCGCGCCCGCGCGGTTCTCGACCACGACCGGTTGCCGCAGCGCCTCGCCAAGCTTCAGCGCGTAGAGCCGGCCGAGCACGTCGGTGGTCGTGCCGGCGGAATACGGCACGACGAGCCTGACCGGCCGGTTCGGATAGGGCTGCGCGAGGAGGTCGGGTGAGACGGCCAACGCGGCGAGAACGGCGCAGAGGAAGGCGATGGGCATGGGTTTGTCCTCCTACTTCATCAGGCTCGGCAGATACAGCGAGATCGCCGGGAAGGCGACCAGGATCGCCAGGCGGATGATGTCGACAAACACGAAAGGCATCACGCCGCGGAATACTGTGCGCGTCGGTACCTCGGGCAGGAGCGTCGAGAGCACGAAGAGGTTCATCCCCACCGGCGGGCTGATGAGGCCGATCTCGACCACCACCACGATGAGGATGCCGAACCAGATCGGGTCGAACCCCAGGTGCACGATGATCGGGAAGAACACCGGCAGCGTGAGCAGGATCATGGAGAGCTCTTCCATCGCCGTGCCGAGGATCACGTAGATCACCATGATCGCGGCCACCACCACGATGGGGTGCAGCTCGAAGCGCGAGACGAATTTTGTGAGGTCGCCCGGCATCGTCGTGATGTTGACGAACTCGGCGAAAATCAGCGCGCCGATCAGGATCATGAACAGCATCGAGGTGGTGCGCGCGCTCTCCACGAGCGAGGCGTAGAGCGACTTCCAGGTGAGGACTCTCCGCGCCAGCGCGAAGATCATGGCGCCGACCGCGCCCATGGCCGCGCCTTCCGTGGCGGTAAAGACGCCGAAATAGATGCCGCCCATGACCAGCGCGAAGAGCGCCACCACCGCCCAGACGCCCTTGAACGCCGCCCAGCGCTCGGCCCAGCTCGAGCGTTCGCCGCGGGGGCCGGCCTTCGGGTCCCGCCAGGTCGAGTACGCAACCGCCAGGCAGAGCAGGAAGGTGGCGAGGATGCCCGGCAGGATCCCGGCCGCGAAGAGCTTGCCGATATTGGTCTGGGTGATGATCCCGTAGATCACCATGATCGTGGAGGGCGGGATCAGGATGCCGAGCGTGCCGCCGGCGGCGATCGCGCCGGTGGAGAGCGCGTCCGAGTACCCCAGCTTCTTCATCGACGGGTAGGCGACCTTGGCCATCGTCGCGGCCGTCGCGATCGAGGAGCCGCAGATCGCGCCGAACCCGGCGCAGGCCATGACCGTGGCCATCGCGAGCCCGCCGCGCAGGTGGCCGATGAAAGCGTACGCCGCGCGGAACAGCTCCTGCGACATCCCGGCGCGCGTGACGAAGCTGCCCATCAGGATGAACAGGGGCACCACCGACAGCGTGTAGTTGCGCCCCGTCTCGTAGATCTTGGTCTGCGCAGTCGCGAAGGCCACCGCCCAGTTCCAGTCGCGCATGTAGGCGTAGCCCACCAGGCCGACGATCCCCATGGCGAGCGCAATCGGGATGCGGATGAAGGCGAGCAGCATCATGACCGCCAGGCCGACCAGCGCTTCTACCATCGGGATCCGCGCATCAGGTGGTGGGCCCGCCGGTGGAAGGCGCGCCGGGGTGGAGGATCTTCCACGCGTGGATCAGGCCCGAAAGCGCGATCATCGCCGCCATGAAATACACGAAAGGCGCCAGCGGGATCTTGAGCACATCGGTGGTGTCGGCGTACGCCGCGATTTTGCCGGCCTTGAGCCAGATCAGCCACGCGAGGCCCAGCAACGTCGCCGCGCACACGAACTGCGACAGCGCCATCGCGATCGTGCGTCCGCGCGCGCCGAGCACACTGTCGATGAAATCCATCGTGACGTGCTCGTCCGCATGCGACACCAGGGGCAGGCCGGCGAAGATCAGCACCAGCAGCATGAGCTCGGTGCCTTCGAAAGCGCCGCGCAGCGGATGGTTGAAAAGGTACCGGCCGATGACGTCGACGAACGTGACGATCATCAGCACGAACAGGATCACCGAGGCGGAAAAGCCGAGCGCCGCATCGAAACGGCGCTCCCAGGGACGCGCGGGCCCGGTCACAGGCGCGGTCACTTGCCTGCGGCGACCTTCTTCAACTCCTCATGGAATTCGTTAAGCTCCTTTGTCCCGTCTACGCCCTTGGCATTGGCCTTCTTGACCCAGTCGTCGATGATC
>JANMXB010000129.1:0-6979 GCA_031380765.1 Pseudomonadota bacterium
GCCTGTCGGGCGGCCAGCAGCAACGCCTGTGCATCGCGCGCTGCATTGCAATCAAGCCGGAGGTGCTCCTGCTCGACGAGCCGTGTTCGGCGCTGGACCCGATTTCGACCGCGAAGGTCGAGGAACTCATCCACGAGCTGAAAACCGACTACACGGTCATGATCGTCACCCACAACATGCAGCAGGCCGCCCGGGTGTCCGACTTCACCGCGTATATGTATCTGGGCGAGCTGATCGAGTACGACGTCACCGACACGATCTTCATCAAGCCGAAAAAGAAGCAGACCGAGGACTACATCACCGGGCGATTCGGTTGACTGCGCGGCTAGCTGCGCCGCCCGCGTCGGCGCATGCAATTTCTTGATCCTTAGGGTGGTTGTGGTTTGACCGGTGCCCGCGCGGCACGGTAAAATCGCACGTTTTGCCCTTCGGGACTTGAATGCGCGGGAACGCAATGCGCGGCCGGCTGGTGGCCGGGAACTGGAAGTTGCACGGCAGCCGGGCGGCGAACGCGCGTTTGCTCGATGCGCTGCTCGCAGCATCCGCCGGCCTCAGTGGCGTCGAATGCGCGGTGTGCGTCCCGTTCCCTTACCTCGCCGAAACGGCAGCGCGCTTGTCCGGATCGAAGCTCGCCCTCGGCGCCCAGAACGTCAGCGAGTACGCCTCGGGAGCCTACACGGGCGAAGTTGCAGCGTCGATGCTGGTCGAGTGCGGGTGCAGCTATGTGCTTGTCGGGCATTCGGAGCGCCGCGCGATTTTTGGCGAGACGGATGCGCAGGTGGCGGCGAAATTCGCGGCCGCGCAGAAAGCCGGGCTGACGCCGGTGCTGTGCCTGGGCGAAACGCTTGCCGAGCGGGAGGCGTCGCGCACAGAAGAGATTGTCGCCAGGCAACTCGACGCGGTGATCGATGCGTCGGGAGCGCAGGCGTTCGGCAAGGCGGTGGTTGCGTACGAGCCGGTCTGGGCGATCGGCACCGGCCGCACGGCATCTGCGCAGCAGGCGCAGGAAGTGCACGCGTTCCTGCGTGCGAGGCTGGCGGCGCGCGACGCCGCAGTGGCGGCGCAACTGCGCATCCTCTACGGCGGCAGCGTAAAGCCGGCCAACGCGACGGAAATTTTTGCAATGGATGGCGTGGACGGGGGGCTGATTGGCGGCGCCTCGCTGGTGGCGGAAGACTTTCTCGAAATATGCAGGGCCGCATGCAAGGTTGCGGCAAGCAAAGGGTAGCGAATGGAAAACTGGCTGACTGCAATTCTGGTGTTTCACGTGATCGTCGCGCTCGCCGTGATCGGGCTGGTGCTGCTTCAGCACGGCAAGGGCGCAGACATGGGCTCAGGCTTCGGCGGCGGCTCCTCCGGCAGCCTGTTCGGGGCGTCCGGCTCGGCGAATTTCCTTTCCCGCGCGACCGCGGTGCTGGCCACGGTGTTTTTTCTTACCAGCCTGGCGCTGGCTTACCTGGCCACCCACAAGCCGAGGGCCGGCGGCGGCGTGATGGATGCGGTGAAGACCGACCAGACTGCGCCCGGTGCGGCCAAAAAAGCCGAGGCGCCGGCCGCCGATGGCGCCAAAGGCGCCGCCAAGGACGTCGCCAAGGGCGCCGCCAAGGACGTCACCAGGGACGCCACGGGCAACAAGGCGAAAGACGTGCCGAACTGAGCCGAGGGCTCCGGGTGCGATTCTGCGCCCGGAGATTTGAGGGATAATTGTTACTCCGCCCACGTGGTGAAATTGGTAGACACGCCAGCTTGAGGGGCTGGTGGCCTAAACAGCCGTAGCAGTTCGAGTCTGCTCGTGGGCACCAGGATTGAAGCGGGGCCGGGAATGATCCCGGCGCCGTGGCACCAGACAAACCGATATCGGGAACTCGTATAAGAGCCGGCCCAGCGCAATCGGGTCGAAACGAATGCTTGCAGAGTACTTTCCGGTCCTTCTGTTCATTTGCGTCGCCGTCGTCATCGGCGTGGCGCCCATGGTGCTTGGCAAGCTGCTCGGGCCGTCGCGTCCGGACCCCGAAAAGCTGTCGCCCTACGAATGCGGCTTCGAGGCCTTCGAGGATGCGCGCATGAAATTCGACGTGCGCTACTACCTCGTCGCCATCCTGTTCATCATTTTCGACCTCGAGATCGCCTTTCTGTTTCCCTGGGCGGCGGTGCTCAACGAAATCGGCCTGTTCGGTTTCCTGTCGATGATGGTGTTCCTTGCGATCCTGGTCGTGGGCTTCGTCTATGAGTGGATGAAAGGAGCGCTGGAATGGGAATAGAAGGCGTCCTCCACGAAGGGTTCGTCACCACGACGGCCGACAAGCTCATCAACTGGACGCGCACCGGGTCGCTCTGGCCGATGACCTTCGGCCTGGCGTGCTGCGCAGTGGAGATGATGCACGCCGGCGCGGCGCGTTACGACCTCGACCGGTTCGGCATCGTGTTCCGGCCCAGTCCGCGCCAGTCGGACCTCATGATCGTGGCCGGCACGCTGTGCAACAAGATGGCCCCGGCGCTGCGCAAGGTCTACGACCAGATGGCCGAACCGCGCTGGGTGATCTCGATGGGCTCCTGCGCGAACGGCGGCGGCTACTATCACTATTCGTATTCGGTGGTGCGCGGCTGCGACCGCATCGTTCCGGTCGATGTCTATGTGCCGGGCTGTCCGCCAACCGCCGAAGCACTGTTGTACGGCCTGGTGCAGCTGCAGAACAAGATCAAGCGCACGAATACGATCGCGCGCTGAGGCGCGCTCCAGACAACCGCCCGCCAACCATAACAAGAACAATGACCCCGAAGCTGCAGCGCCTGCACGACGCACTCCAGGCCACCCTGGGAGGACGCATCGTCAGCCTGACCGAGGCGCTGGGCGAGCTGACGCTGGAAGTGAAGGCCGCCGACTACCGCGCGGCGGCCGAGACCCTGCGCGACAGCGCGGAGCTCAGGTTCGACGAGATGATGGACCTTTGCGGCATGGACTATTCGACCTACTGCGATCGCGTTTCCGCGGATGCCCCGGGCGGGCGGCGCTTTGCGGTCGTCGTGCACCTGTTGTCGCTCGCGCACAACTGGCGCGTGAGGCTGCGCGCGTTCTGCCCGGACGGCGAGTTCCCGTTGCTCGAATCGCTGCTTGCGGTCTGGCCGTCCGCCAACTGGTATGAGCGCGAGGCGTTCGATCTTTTTGGCATCGTCTTCGACGGCCACCCGGACCTGCGGCGCATCCTGACCGACTACGGATTCATCGGCCATCCGTTCCGCAAGGACTTCCCGCTGTCGGGCTATGTCGAGATGCGCTACGACCCGGAGCAAAAGCGCGTGATCTACCAGCCGGTGAGCATCGAGCCGCGCGAGATCGTGCCGCGCATCGTGCGCGAAGAGCATTACGCCGAAGGGCAGTAGGGGCATGGCCGAAATCCGCAACTACACGCTCAATTTCGGCCCGCAGCATCCGGCGGCGCACGGGGTGCTGCGCCTGGTGCTCGAGCTCGACGGAGAGGTGATCCAGCGCGCGGATCCGCACATAGGGCTGCTTCACCGCGCGACCGAAAAGCTCGCCGAGCACAAGACTTTCATCCAGTCGGTTCCGTACATGGATCGTCTCGACTACGTGTCGATGATGTGCAACGAGCACGCCTACGTCATGGCGATCGAGAAGCTCGCCGGCATCGAGGTGCCTTTGCGCGCCCAGTACATCCGCGTGATGTTCGACGAGATCACCCTGGTCCTGAACCACCTGCTCTGGCTCGGCGCGCACGGCCTGGACATCGGCGCGATGACCGTTTTCCTGTATTGCTTTCGCGAGCGCGAAGACCTCATGGACGTCTACGAGGCGGTGTCCGGCGCGCGCATGCACGCCGCTTACTACCGCCCGGGCGGCGTGTACCGCGACCTGCCGGATTCGATGCCGCAATACACCTCCATGAAAATCCACAACGAGCGCGAGATCCGCTCGATGAACGAGAACCGCGGCGGTTCGCTGCTCGACTTCATCGAAGACTTCGCGCGGCGCTTCCCGGCGTGCGTCGACGATTACGAGACGCTGCTGACGGACAACCGCATCTGGAAGCAGCGCACGGTCGGCGTGGGCGTCGTGTCGCCCGAGCGCGCCAAGGCCCTCGGGTTTACCGGCGCCATGCTGCGCGGTTCCGGCGTCGAGTGGGACCTGCGCAAGAAGCAGCCATACGAAGTCTATGACAAGCTGGATTTCGACATCCCTGTTGGCGTGAACGGGGACTGCTACGACAGGTACCTCGTGCGCATGGAAGAATTCCGCCAGTCGAACCGCATCATCAAGCAGTGCGTGGACTGGCTGCGCGCCAATCCGGGCCCCGTGATCGTCGACAACCACAAGGTTGCGCCGCCTGCGCGCGTCGGGATGAAGCAGAACATGGAAGAGCTCATCCATCACTTCAAACTTTTCACCGAAGGCATGCACGTACCCGCCGGTGAAGCGTATGCGGCCGTCGAGCATCCCAAGGGCGAGTTCGGCATCTATCTCGTGTCCGACGGTGCAAACAAGCCGTATCGTCTCAAGATCCGCGCTCCGGGCTTTCCGCACCTTGCCGCGCTCGACGAGATGGCGCGCGGCCACATGATCGCCGACGCGGTCGCTATCATCGGCACGCAGGACATCGTGTTCGGGGAGATCGACCGCTGATGCTGTCAACCGAATCGCTCGCCAAAATCGACCGCGAGGTCGCCAAATATCCCGCCGAGCAGAAGCAGTCGGCGGTGATGGCCGCGCTTGTCTTCGCGCAGGACGAAAAAGGGTGGCTTGCCACCGAAACCATGGATTTCGTTGCGCAATACCTCGGCATGCCTTCGGTGGCCGTGTACGAGGTGGCGACGTTCTACAACATGTACAACCTCGCGCCCACCGGCAAGTTCAAGCTCACGATCTGCACCTGCCTGCCGTGCGGCCTGCAGGGTTCGCTCGCGGCCGCCGACCACCTCAAGCAGCGCCTCGGCGTGGATTTCAACGAGACCACGCCGGACGGGAAATTCACGCTGAAGGAAGGCGAGTGCATGGGCGCCTGCGCGATGGCGCCGGTGGTGCTCGTGAACAACAAGCGCATGTGCGACTACATGTCCAACGACAAGCTCGATGCGCTTGTCGTCGAACTGCGCAATGAACTGCGCGATGACACGCGCAAGGCATGAGATGCTGAATTACGGACCCGACGCAATTCTGATGGCCGGCATCGACGGCAACAACTGGCGCCTGGCCGACTACGAAAAGCGCGACGGCTACGCGGCGCTCAGGAAGATCATTGCGGACAAGATCAAGCCCGAGGACGTGATCGCCGAAGTCAAGAAATCCGGCCTGCGCGGCCGTGGCGGTGCCGGATTCCCGACCGGCCTCAAGTGGAGCTTCATGCCGCGCCAGTTTCCGGGCGCCAAGTACCTGGTGTGCAACTCGGACGAAGGCGAGCCCGGCACCTGCAAGGACAGGGATCTCTTGCGCTACAACCCGCATTCGACGATCGAAGGCATGATCATCGGCGCGTATGCGATGGGGGCCACCGCGGGCTACAACTACATCCACGGCGAGATCTGGGAAGTCTACGAGCGCTTCGAAGAGGCGCTGGCCGAAGCGCGCGCGGCGGGTTACCTGGGCAAGAACATTCTCGGCGCGGAATTCAGCTTCGAGCTGTTCGCGACCCCCGGCTACGGCGCCTACATCTGCGGCGAGGAAACCGCGCTGCTCGAGTCGCTCGAGGGCAAGAAGGGCCAGCCGCGCTTCAAGCCGCCGTTCCCTGCGAGCTTCGGCCTGTACGGCAAGCCCACCACGATCAACAACACCGAAACCTTTGCCGCGGTGCCCTGGATCATGCGCAACGGCGGCGATCCTTTCCTTGCGTTGGGCAAACCGAACAACGGCGGCACCAAGCTGTTCTCGGTCACCGGTCACGTGAACCGGCCGGGCAACTACGAGGTCAAGCTCGGCACGCCGTTCGCGAAACTGCTCGAGATGGCGGGCGGAGTGCGGGACGGACGCAAGCTGAAGGCCGTGATTCCCGGCGGCTCGTCGATGCCGGTGCTCGGCGCCGAAGTGATGATGGCGACGAACATGGACTACGACTCGATCGCCAAGGCCGGCTCGATGCTGGGGTCCGGTGCGGTGATCGTAATGGACGAGACCACGTGCATGGTGCGCGCGCTCGAGCGCCTTTCGTACTTCTATTTCGAGGAGTCCTGCGGCCAGTGCACCCCTTGCCGCGAAGGGACCGGCTGGCTGTATCGCGTGGTCAACCGCATCGAGAACGGCGCGGGCCGGCCCGAGGACCTCGATCTCCTGAACAACGTTTCGGACAACATCGCCGGGCGCACCATCTGCGCGCTGGGCGATGCGGCGGCACTGCCGGTCAAGAGCTTCATCAAGAATTTCCGCGGCGAATTCGAATACCACATCGAAAACAAGCGCTGCCTCGTCGGGGGGGCCGAAAGCGAACCCCGGTGGGGCCGCTCGGGTGCGCATGCGCCGGCGCACGCCATTGCGAAGGCGGCCTAGAACAGCATGCTCAAAATCGAAGTCGACGGCAGGCAAGTGGAAGTCCAGCACGGCGCCACCGTAGTGGAGGCGGCCAGCAAGCTCGGCATCTACGTGCCGCATTTCTGCTATCACAAGAAACTTTCCATCGCGGCCAATTGCCGAATGTGCCTGGTCGAGGTCGAGAAAGCGCCCAAGCCGCTGCCGGCGTGCGCCACGCCCTGCACCGACGGGATGAAGGTCAAGACGCACTCCGAGGGCGCGCAGAAAGCGCAGAGCGGCGTGATGGAGTTCCTGCTCATCAACCATCCGCTCGATTGCCCGATCTGCGACCAGGGCGGCGAGTGCCAGCTGCAGGATCTCGCGGTCGGCTACGGCAACAGCAATTCGCGCTACCAGGAAGAAAAGCGCGTGGTCCTGCACAAGGACATCGGCCCGCTGGTGGCGGCCGAGGAGATGAGCCGCTGCATCCAGTGCACGCGCTGCGTGCGCTTCGGCCAGGAAATC
>JANMXB010000188.1:0-16066 GCA_031380765.1 Pseudomonadota bacterium
AGGCACCAGCACCAGCGCCTGTCTGGCCCGCTTCAGAATCTCCGCAATCAGATGCAGGTAGATTTCGGTTTTGCCGCTTCCGGTTACTCCGTGCAGGAGAAACGGGACGAAGGAGCCCAAGGCAGGGGCGATGGTATTCAGCGCCATCTGCTGAGCCGGGGTTAGGGGATGACCAGGCGCGAAACAAGTCCCAGCGTGTGGCGCGGCGGGTTCGATCCAACCCGCTTTTGCTAGAGCACGCAAGGCGACGCGTTCCGCCGCACGTGTCCTGGGGTCGGAAGCGAGCAGGGTTTCTTCTTCTGCACAGTCGCTCGCGCTGATTTTTGCCAAAAGGTCGCGCTTACGCCCGGTCGGCAGTTGCTTAGCCACGGCAGCCGGCACACTCGGGCGCCAGTACCTGCGATCTTCGCGCGGCAGGGGCTTCAGCGAGCGCAGGCGCGGCGGCAGCGAAGACATTATTGTTTCGCCCAGGGGCCTTTGGTAATACGCGGAAAGAAAGCGCATCAGCGCCATCCAGTCTTCGGGCAACGGGGGCGCGTCTTCCAGGATCCGTTCAACGGACTTTATCTTGGCCGGATCGACTTCCGTGTCTTCCGCGGTTTGCGCAACCAGGCCGACAAGGCGGCGGGTGCCGAACGGCACCACGACCCGCGCGCCGGGACCCACCGTCTGTTCTGCCGGATATGAATAATCGAACAGCCTCGGTAACGGCACATCCAGCGCCACTCGCAGAATTTTCACGCGTCCTCTGTGCCGACTTTTTAGTGCGCCAAAATCCGTCTCGCCGCCAACCAGTTACGGTTGTGACTTGAATCGAAGACTCGTGAATTCACGCGTAACCATTCACGCAAAAGGCCTATTTCTACGGCTTCAGGCTCTTGTGGATAAGTTTGTGGGTAACGCGGTCACTTCGATGTAACTTTGCCCCTTCGCTGCTTAAATTCCTGACGAGATTGTCAGACGAAAGTTTTTTTTGTTCGTAAATACAATGAGTTGGATCCGCGCTCCTAGAGGCCTGACTGGAGAGCTCGATTTTGAGAGGGAGAGCGGGTGTTTGTGCATAAGTCAAGGCCTTTGCGAAGAAAAACTCGCAGTGACCTATTTACGGGGACGCTCGAGTCTCACGCTTTTTCATGCTGTAAGTGTGCACTTCATCCGTGAGGGCGGCGACACTTTCGGGCGGGGTGAATTGGGAAATCCCGTGGCCGAGGTTAAAAATGTGCCCGGGCCCCGACCCGAATGCGTCTAACACGCGGCGAGCCTCTGCGCGCACCGTCCCGGGGGAGGCGAACAGTACAGCCGGGTCGAGATTGCCTTGGAGAGCCACTTGGGAGCCGACGCGAAGTCTGGCCGCGTTGAGGTCGGTGCTCCAGTCAATGCCCAGGGCATCGCATCCTGAATTGGCCATCGCCTCGAGCCAATGACCGCCGCCCTTGGTAAACAGGATGCTGGGGACGCGGCGTCCATCGCTTTCCCTGGTCAAGTCAGCGATCACCCGGCGGGAGTAAGCAAGAGAAAATTCCTCGTACCCTGCGGTGGTCAGGTTTCCTCCCCAGGTGTCGAAGATCATTACCGCCTGCGCACCGGCTTCTATCTGCGCGTTCAGATATGCCGCGACTGCGCGTGCATTGACATCGAGTATGCGGTGCAGCAGGTCGGGGCGCGCGTAGAGCATGGACTTGAGATTGCGGAAATCGTCGCTGCCGCCGCCTTCGACCATGTAGCAGGCGAGGGTATAAGGGCTCCCTGAAAATCCGATCAGCGGAACGCGCCCGGCCAGTGCCCGACGAATCTCACGGACCGCATCGGTGACATAACGAAGCCCACCCCCCGGATCAGGAACGGCCAGCGCGCGAATAGCGGCTTCATCGCGCAGGGGTCGTTCGAAGCGCGGTCCTTCACCCTCGGCGAAATAGAGTCCCAAGCCCATCGCATCGGGAACGGTCAGGATGTCGGAAAACAGAATCGCCGCGTCCAACGGAAAGCGCTCGAGCGGCTGCAGTGTCACTTCGGTCGCAAAAGCGGGGCTCTTGGCAAGCGCAAGAAAGCTGCCCGCGCGCTTACGCGTTACGTTGTACTCGGGCAAGTAGCGCCCCGCCTGGCGCATCAGCCATATCGGCGTGTACTCGGTCCGTTCGCGCGCGAGCGCGCGCAGAAAGGTGTCGTTGGCCAGGTGCATCGGAGAGCTGGTCAGGACTTGAGCAGCTTGCGCGTAATGAAATTCCACTCCGCTTGCGTGACCGGGGTGATCGACAGACGGTTGCCGCGACGCAAAGTGACCATGTCAGCCAAAGCCTTCTGCTCGCGCAGTTCTGCGAGCGGAATCAGCCGGGTTTTCTTTCTGGCACGCACGTCTACATGCAGCCAACGAGGATTTTCCTTGTTCGATGCTGCATCGTAGTACTTGCTCTTCTTGTCGAACTGCGTTGCGTCGGGATAGGCGGGCGATGCGACCTCCGCGAGTCCGGCGATTCCGGGCTCCGGGCAGCTCGAATGATAGAAGAGCACGCCATCGCCGACTTTCATGAGGTCGCGCATGTAGTTGCGCGCCTGATAGTTGCGCACGCCAGTCCATGGGATTATTTTGTTCGGTGCGGCCAGCGCAGTGTCGATGGAGCACTCATCCGGCTCGGATTTCATCAACCAGGAGTTCATAAGCGAAGTTCGATTCGTGAATCGGCAAGGGTGATATTAGAAGGACCACGGGGTCTGAGGGGGGAGATTTTCCCCCTTCAGATGGTGTCCCCCGCCATGCCGGTGGGCTCGTCTCCCGAACCCAGCACAGGTTCAGGGTGGTTGCTTACCGGTCACATCAGGTCCATCGGCACGCTACTTGAGCGCGGGACGGTCGCAACAGTGACGCCTGGGCGGCAACCAAGGACTGCTATCGGTTCGGAAACTTGAGCCCGGTCGAACACAGCAGGGGACGTAGACTGTGGCTAGCGCGCAGTGCGCTAAAACAACTTGTCCTGCCTGGCGATAGCCTCATCCAGCCTCGCCTCGATCGATGCGATTCTACGCTTGGCTTGTCCCAAGTCAAAACCGCCGCCGATCTTGGTCGAGAGAAGTTCATGCGCGATGTTCAGGGCCACCATCACGGCGATCCTCTCAGTCCCGGCGATCTTGCCGGAGGTCTTGATTTCGCCCATTTTGCCGTCGACGTAGGCAACCGCTTGCAGCAAAGCTTCGCGTTCACCGTCTTCGCAGGCGACCTTGTAGCTGCGACCGAGAATGTTGACGTCAAGGGTTTTTGGATTGTCTGCCATGCGGCGGCGCCTGCGGACCTACTCCGGAAGGCGCACCAGCAGGCTCTCGAGCCTCGCCTTGGCGCCGTCGATTTTCTCGGCGAGACGCTTCGCATCGCTCTGCGCCACTGACAACTGCTGCCGCAGTTCAATGTTTTCCGCACGCAGACGTTCGCACACTTGCGCGAACTGGGACACCTTGCCCTCGAGCGAGTTGAACTCCGCTTCCATGGGGCACTATAGAGGCAGATTTTCCGCCGCGTCAAGTAATAACGGGCGTTTGTGCAAGTCATTCATGATCTTGGACGAGCCGCTCGGCAACCAAAATCCGGCTGGGTATAATTCGCCAGCCGGGTCTTGGTCCGGCGATTGTTGCAAGGTGTCCGCCAGCCGATCCCGGCCGGTGGATGAAACGGGAATCAGGTGCGCGGCGAGGCCGCAATCCCTGTACTGCCCCCGCAACGGTAAGCGAGGGGGTGCGCACAAACCGGCCACTGCGGGCACACAAACCCGTGGGAAGGCAGCGCACCCGGTGCAGCTGGCATCGATCAATTGCCAGCTTTGCGCTGCTCGCGAGTCCGGAGACCGGCCTTGCAGCACGGGCTTGAGAATGCCGCAGAGTTGCGGATTCGGTTCGGCCAGTGCCTGACCGGCCGCTCGCGCGCAGCATTTCAACGCCCTGGAATTCCGTCAGCGGGGCTGATGACGGCTTGGGGAGAATGTTCATGCGTGCACTACATCTCACGGCAGTTTGCGCCGCCCTGATGGCTTTTTCGTCACCGCTTCATTCGCAACAGGAAGACATCCTTACCGTTACAGCACCCCGCTTTCAGGACGATGCCCGCAAACTGCCGGCAAGCATCACGGTGCTTTCGGCGGAGGACATTGCAAAGAGCGCAGCCCGCACCGTCCCCGACCTTCTTGCCGAGCAGGTCGGAATCACGCTGAAGGACTTTTTCGGCAACAACGCCGCGGTTACTTCCGTGGATATGCGTGGGTTCGGCGTCACCGGCGGTCAAAACACGCTCATCCTGCTCGATGGGCGCCGCATCACCGACATCGACCTGTCTTCGGTGCAGTGGTCCTCGGTGCCGCTATCGTCCATCGAGCGTATAGAAATACTGCGCGGTACCGGCTCCGTGCTTTACGGTGATGGCGCATCCGCAGGCGTGATCAATATCGTGACTCGTTCCCCGCTGCAACCGGGTGTCCGTGCCGAGATGAACGGCCGCCTCGGAAGCTACAACACGCTCGAGAGCCAGTTCACCGGCAGCGTCGCAAACGAGCGATTCGGATTCAATGCTTCCGTCTACGGCTTCTCGTCCGACGGCTATCGCGCGAACAACCGCAACGAGCAAACGAACTACACGGCGAACATGCGCTGGGCAGGCGCCAGCAGCACAATAGATTTGCGTCTGGGTACCGACCGCCAGGATGTCCGGCTGCCCGGCGCACGGCGCGTCCAGCCTTCGATAGGTCTGGACGAGTACTCGACCGACCGGCGCGGAGCGCAGACTCCCCTGGACTACGCGAGTCGCGATGGCGCCCGCGCCGGGCTAACCCTGGGCCATCGCATCGGAGAAACCGAATTCTCGCTGGGCATCGACTATCGCGACAAGGATCAACGCTCGTACTTCGACCAGGCAGGGTTCCCGGTCTATCGCGCAGACGAGTTGAACGTCGCCTCCCTTACGCCCCGGGCCCGCATTCCATTCCAAGTGGGCTCTACGCCGCATCGCCTGACCATAGGCATGGATCTGCATCGTTGGCGCTACGACAGGCGGAGTACGAATCTTCCCGAAAACGTGGGGCAGCCGATCAACCGCGTGCACATTTCGCAGAACAATTCGGCGTTCTACCTCCAGGATGCGATCCAGCTTACGGCCGCAACGGGCCTCACGCTGGGCTGGCGCGGGGAACGCATGAAAGTCTCGGCCGGCGACGTCACCGATCCCACGGCGCCGGGGTTTTTTTTCAATACCGCTGCGCCGCAAGCCGCGGCTGCGCAACGCCAGAATGCCTGGGAGATCGGGTTAAAGCATGCCTTCAGCCCGAGCTGGTCTGGATTTGCGCGGACCGCACGCAGCTACCGATTCGTAAACGTCGACGAGATTTACGAGAACGACCTCTTTTTCAACGCCCAATTCCAGATACTGCGGCCGCAACACTCGGTGACGCGCGAAATTGGATCGGAGTGGCGTCGCGGACCGGTCAGCGTGCGCGCGGCGCTGTTTCACACCGACGTTACCGACGAGATCCACCTCGATCCGTTTACGACGGGGGTGGGCAATACAAATTTGCCACCCTCGAGGCGCCAGGGAATCGAGCTTAGCGGTACGTGGCAAACGACGTCCGCGTTACGGCTTACCGCGGGATACGCGTACACCGATGCGCAATTTGTCCAAGGCGTGCTTTCCGGAAGTCCGTTTGCCATCGGAACCAACCTCGATATCACTGCAAAGAAAGTGCCGCTGGTCCCGCAACACAAACTGAACGCCGGATTTTCGTGGGACGCCGCGCCAAAGACTCGCATTTCAGGCTCACTTGCGCATGTCTCGAGTCAGTTCATGGACAACGACGAGCCGAACACGCTCGGCAACAAGATTCCCGCCTACACCGTAGTGGACCTGAAGGCGACCAGGGATTTCGGCAGGGTGCGAATTGGCTTTGCCGTAAACAACCTGTTCAACGAGAAGTACTACAACTATGCGGTGCGCAGCGCCTTCACGCCCGACAGGTATGCGGTGTATCCGCTGCCAGGTCGCACAATGGGGCTGTCCGCGGAGATAAGGCTCTAGGGCCGTCAATACCCGTCTCCGGAGGCTGGGGAAGAGGCATTTCTGCTATCTTCGCCGCATGCTGAAGGATGCCGTTCCTTTCGAACGCCTGAATCGCGCGCTGGTCATCAAGCTTCGTCATCACGGCGACGTGCTGCTTGCGTCGCCAGTGCTTGCGACACTCAAGTCCGCTGCGCCTGGCCTGGAAATCGATGCCCTCATCTACGACGATACGGCCCCTATGCTTGCGGGCCACCCGGCGCTTGCACAGTTGCACACGGTGGGAAGGGCATGGAGAAGCGCCGGGGCGGCGGCGCGTTTGGTCGCCGAATGGCAACTTTTTGCGACTCTTCGTGCACGCCGGTATGACCTGATAGTTCACCTTTGCGAGCATCCGCGCGGCGCGTGGCTGGCACGCTCTCTTGGCGCTCGCTGGTCGGTGGCCCCGGCGGTGCCGTGTCGAAGCCGCTTCTGGAAACGCAGCTTCACGCATCTTTATCCGTTGCCTAAAAACGGTCGCCGGCACCAGGTCGAACTCAACCTGGACGCATTGCGGCGCATTGGATTGCAGCCCGCCATCGAGGGGCGGCATACACGGATTTTCGCGGGCGAGGAGGCCGCACGCGGCGTATCGGCCATGTTGGCCGAAGAAGGCCTGCCCGGGGGCGGGTTTGTGCATATCCATCCTGCTTCGCGCTGGAAATTCAAATGCTGGCCGGCGCAGAAAATCGCGGAGCTGATCGAGTGGCTTGCAGCCCGCGGGGAGCGCGTGGTGCTCACGGCGGCCCCTGACAGCGAGGAATCCGCAATGGTGGCGGACATCCTGAAATGCACGAGCGTGCCAATCCTGAATCTGGCCGGCAAGCTTTCGCTCAAGGAACTGGTTGCGCTCATAGCGCTGGCCAAGCTTTCGATCTGCGTGGACTCCATGCCGATGCATGTTGCAAGCGCGGTCGGGACGCCGGTGGTCGCGCTGTTCGGCCCGAGCGGGGATGTCGAGTGGGGTCCGTGGATGGTGAGAAGCGCCGTTGTGACAAGCGACCATCCGTGCCGTCCTTGCGGGAACGATGGATGCGGCGGAGGTAAGGTGAGCGAATGCCTGACGACGCTCGATGCCGGGCGGGTGTTTGCCGCAGTCGAACGAGTGCTGGCGGCGAATTAGTGACCGGAGGTGGCCGAGATGGAATGGATCCGCGCGTGCGGCTCGCATTGATTCGACAGCGCTACAACCCGTATGGCGGGGCGGAGCGCTTCATCGAAAAGGCCATTGCGGCTCTTCAACGCACGCACACCGAAGTCACTTTGATCACCCGTGCCTGGAAAAAAGAAGACTCCCGTCGCACTCTGATAGTCGATCCGCCGTATTCAGGGCGCTTATGGCGGGACGCGTCGTTTTCCAGAGGCGTTCGCGCGTTGCTCGAGCGGGAGCATTTCGATCTCGTCCAATCGCACGAACGAATTCCAGGGTGCGACATCTACCGCGCGGGGGATGGTGTGCACCGCCAATGGCTCGACTATCGCTTGAAGCACGCGCAGGCTTCAGAGCGGTTGGGCATCTGGCTCAATCCATATCATTGGTACGTGCGCGCGGCGGAGCGGTCGATGTTCGAGCATCCCGGATTGCGGGCAGTGATCTGCAACTCCCAAATGGTCGCAATCGAAATCCGCAGGCATTTCTCAATCGCGGCGGAAAAGCTTCATGTTATCTATAGCGGTGTGGACCTCGAGCACTTCCATCCCGGCCATCGCAGGGCGATGCGGGAAGCGGCGCGAAAAGAGTTCCGTTGCAAGAATGAGGATACGGTGTTCTCGTTTGTTGGATCGGGATTTGCGCGCAAGGGTCTTGCAACCGCAATCGACGCCCTTGCGGCCACGGGGCGCCACGATATGAAGCTCGTGGTTGCCGGCCACGACCAAACGGCGGGACGATTTACTGCGCAATCCGCACGCGCCGGGGTGGGAAACCAGGTGATTTTCCTCGGCGGCCGCGAAGACGTGCGTTCCGTTTATGCCGCGTCGGATTGCTTTATCCTGCCGACACGCTACGATCCTTTTCCGAACGCGGCGCTCGAAGCGCTGGCGATGGGTGTTCCTGCAATCGTGAGCAGCCAATGCGGCGCGGCCGAACTCGTCATCCCCGGACGCAACGGTTGGGTATGCGAATCCGGCTCTGTCTCTCAACTTGCGCGCCTGATGACCGAGCTGGCAGGTATCTCCGGAGGCGAAATGGAAAGCGCCTCCAGACACACGGCCGAACGTTTTGGAATCGACAAAATGGCGGGTCAGATGACACGCTTGTACTCAATGTTGCTCGGTCGATCGAAGGATGCGCCGGTTGTCGTCTGAGCATGCTATGACAGCGCACGAATCCCGGCGCAACAGCCGCAAGCTGTATCTGCGGCTGCTGTCGTACGTCCGGCCGCACGCGCGCATATTTGGCATCGCGATTCTCGGAATGGTGGCGACTGCCGCCACCGAGCCGCTGTTTCCCGCCCTGATGAAGCCACTGCTCGACGGCGGATTCAGCGGCGGTACTGCAGGCGGATACTTTACCCCGCTAGCCTTTGCACTGGCGCTCGTAGGCATTTTCGTTTTGCGCGGCGCATTCTTTTTCGTGGCCTCCTATTGCTCGGCGTGGGTATCGAACCGCGTCGTGCTCGATTTGCGCGCGGAGATGTTCGACCGGCTGGTGCGGTTTCCAGCCAGCTTCTTCGACGAACGCAGTTCGGGCACGCTCATGTCGAAGGTCGCGTATGACGTCGCCGGCGTGACGGCAGCCGCCACGTCGGTGCTCACTGTGATGGTGAGGGATTCGCTGGCGGTCATCGGGCTGCTCGCCTGGCTCTTCTACATCAACTGGAAGCTGACTCTCGTTGCACTGGCGGTGTTTCCGCTGGTTTCGCTTGTGGTCAGGCTTTTCTCAAGGCGGCTGCGGGAAATGAGCCGGGGCGCGCAGGAGGCGATGGGCAATCTCAGCCACGTTCTGCAAGAGACCATCGAATCCCACAAAGTGGTGAAGATCTTCGGCGGCCAGGAATACGAGGCCGCCAGGTTCAGGAAGGCGAACCAGCAACTGCGCGGATTCAACATGCGGCAGACGGTGCCTGCCGCGCTTACGGTTCCGATTACCCAAGTACTCGCCGCCATGGCGCTTGCGGTCATCATCTACATCGGACTGCGGGAATCCATCGCCCAGCGGGCGACTATCGGTGAGTTTGTCTCCTTCGTGACCGCGATGCTGATGATGCTGGCGCCCCTGAAGCATCTCACCGAGCTTTCCGCGCCGCTGCAACGCGGGCTGGCCGCGGCTGAAAGCGTGTTCGGGCTGATCGACGAGTCCGTCGAGATCGACACGGGCCCGGTAGGCCTCGATCGCGCAAGCGGCCGGCTCGTTTTCGAGCAAGTCAGCTTTACTTATGCCACCCGAAACGAGCCCGCGCTAAGCGGGATCGACCTGGCCATTGCTCCGGGCGAGACAGTGGCGCTGGTTGGCGGTTCAGGCGGTGGCAAGACAACCCTGGCGAACCTGGTGCCGCGCTTTTATGCGCCGACTCGCGGACGCATTACGCTGGACGGACACGATCTCCAGGAGCTTACGCTTGACAGCTTGCGCGCAAACATCGCACTGGTCTCGCAGGAAGTGGTTCTGTTCAACGACACCATTGCGGCCAATATCGCCTATGGTCGACTGGGCAGCACGACGCGGGATGCGATTGTCGCCGCCGCCGAGGCGGCGTACGCCATGGACTTCATTCGCGATACGCCGCTGGGCCTGGATACGCTGATCGGGGAAAACGGGATGCGGCTGTCCGGCGGCCAGCGCCAGCGCCTGGCGATCGCCCGCGCGCTGCTCAAGAACGCGCCGCTCCTGATTCTCGACGAAGCGACCTCGGCGCTCGATTCCGAGTCCGAACGCCAGGTTCAGGCGGCGCTGGAAGTCCTCATGCGGGGGCGTACGACCCTTGTAATCGCGCATCGCCTGTCCACCATCGAGCGCGCAGACCGCATCCTCGTGCTTGATCGTGGGCGCATTGTCGAATCGGGCCGGCACGCCGACCTTCTCGGCGCCGGCGGGACTTATGCCCGGCTCTATCGGACCCAGTATGCCGTGCAGGGCATTGATTCGGCACCTGCATGACCTCATTCACTGCAGCCGTATCGTTTTCATGAAGGTGCTCGACATAGTGCACACCGAGTCCTCGCTCGGATGGGGCGGGCAGGAAATCCGCATCCTGAGCGAAGCCGCCGGAATGGTTCGCCGCGGGCACAGGGTTCGTCTGCTTTGCCCGCGCGACGCGCGCATCCACGACGAGGCGGCCCGCTTCGGCGTCACGGTCGAGGCGCTTCCGATCGGCCGGAAGAATCTCAGAGGCCTGGCGAGCCTGATCGGCTGGTTTCGAGCCAATAGCGGAAAGTCGCGTCCCGGCGTAATCAATACTCACAGTTCGACCGATTCGTGGCTGGTGGCTTTGGCCATGCTGACGCTCGGAAGGCCGACTCCCGTCGTGCGCACGCGGCACATCTCGGCGCGAGTACCGCGGAACCGAATGACACGCTGGCTTTACGCTCACGCTGCGGCCAAGGTGGTGACGACCGGCGAAGCGTTGCGCCTGCAAATGATCGCCGATACCGGCATCGCGCCCGAATGCATCGAGTCCGTGCCGACCGGAATCGACACAACCCGGTTTGTTCCGGGCAACCGGACAGAAGCCCGCGCGAAACTGGGTTTGCCCGCTGACAAGACCCTGGTCGGCATAGTTGCCACGCTGCGCAGCTGGAAAGGGCATCGCTACCTGATCGAAGCGTGCGCAACGCTGCCGCAAGAAACTGGGCTGGTAATCGTCGGCGATGGTCCTCAGCGTGAATCGCTGGAGGCGATGCTGCAGGCGAATGGGATGACTAGCCGGGCGTGGATGACCGGCAACCAGATCGACGTGGTGCCTTGGCTGCAGGCCCTGGATATCTTCGCGTTGCCCTCCTATGCCAACGAAGGCGTGCCGCAAGCGCTCGTTCAGGCGATGCTTGTCGGATCGCCTTGCGTAACCACGACCGCTGGAAGCATCGGTGAGGTGGCTCGAGCTGACCAAACCGCCCTGATCGTGCCCGCGGAGGACACGCTGGCGCTTCGCGACGCGATTGCCAAATTGATTGCCGATCCGGCGCTCTGCGCACAACTCGGCGCCGCGGCGCGTGCGCATTGTCTGGAGAACTATTCCCTCGAGCACATGCTGGCCCGAATGGAGGGAATTTTCGCCAGCGTCGAGTCGAATGTCAGGAAGTTTCCCGGAGACACACGTGCAGCCTAGGGGAAGACGTAACAAATGTCAGTAGCACTCCGGTGGATGGCCGCTTAAATGGCGCGCGGGGCGAATCGGCTTCGAGCCTTGGCCGGCGCCGTGGCGAATGCCGTTCGCCGGGCGCAGCACGCTGCACGTCCATTGGATCCGGGGAAGATCCTGGTACTTCACGAACTGCTTCTCGGCGATACGCTGATGCTCGCGCCGTTGCTGGCCGCGTTGCGACGGCGGTACCCGCGGGCCGATATTCTCGTCGCTGCGCATCCAGCCTATTCGAGCCTGTTCAGCGAAAAACCCTATGGCGTTCGGGTACTGCCGTTTTCGGAGCGCCAGCCGAATTGCCTGGCGGCCCTGGCGTCTGCAAAGGGGTGCGACATTGCGATCCTTCCGGGCGAAAACCGGCTTGGTGTAGCTGCCCGGGCCGTTGGGGCGCGATGGATTGTGGGATTCGCTGGGGGAAAGCCTGCCTGGAGAGACCGCGCAGTCGACGAACTCGTCCCGTTGCCTTCGACGCCGACGGCGCTTGCAGACATGTTCATGCTCCTGGCGGGACTACCCGACGGCGAGGCGGCCCAATTGCGCTATGAGGCAGGCGATTGGGCCGCTCCCGCATTCTCGCCGTTCGACAAGCCCGCCGGGCCCTATGCCGTCCTTCATGTCGGCGCAGGCTCTCCGCTGCGTCTCTGGGAGCCGAAAAAATGGCGGTCTGTCGCGAAAGCGCTCGCCGGGCAAGGGCTGAGCGTCGTCTGGACATCGGGCAGAGACGAAACCGGGCTCGTTAGTGCGATCGATCCCGATTCTCAATACTTGTCCTACGCCGGCCGGTTGGATCTTCCACAGCTTTGGCACCTGATAGAGGGAGCGCGCCTGGCGATCACGCTCGACACGGGCATTGCGCACATGGCAAAGCTGACGCGCACACCCGTCGCTGCATTGTTCGGTCCGGGTTCCGCAATCCTGTTTGGCAAGGGCAGGTTCTGGGAGGACGGCGACTTTATCGAAGCCACGATCGCGGATTTCCCCTGCCGCGACCAGCGGCACGTGTTCCAACGCGATATCGCCTGGGTAAGGCGCTGCAACCGGACGCTCGCCGAATGTCCCCGGGCGCGCTGCATGGAGGCCATCACCTCCGAGCAGGTCATGGCGGCCCTCCAAGTAGAATAGCCCCATGCTGCTTGTTACCGGAGGCGCAGGATTCATCGGCGCCAACTTCATCCTCGACCTCATCACGGCGACCGGCGAGGAAATCGTCAATCTCGACAAGCTTACGTACGCCGGCAATCCGGGCAATCTAGAAACGTTGGCCGGCGATCGGCGCTACACCCTGGTCCGCGGCGACATCAACGATCGTCCGCTGGTGCGGCGGCTTCTTTCGGAAAATCGCCCCCGTGCGATTGTGCACTTCGCGGCAGAAAGCCATGTCGACCGGTCGATTCATGGGCCGGACGATTTCGTCCGGACAAATATTGTCGGCACCTTCAGCCTGCTCGAGGAGGCCCGTACCTGGTGGTCAGAACTGTCAGGGCAGGAAAAGGACAATTTCCGTTTCCTGCATGTCTCTACGGACGAGGTTTACGGGTCGCTCGGACCGCAAGACGGCGCATTCATCGAAACCACCGCCTATGCGCCTAACAGCCCTTACAGCGCTTCGAAAGCCGGCTCGGACCACCTTGTGCGGGCGTATCACCATACCTACGGGTTTCCCACTCTGACCACAAATTGCTCGAATAACTACGGCCCGTTCCAGTTCCCGGAGAAATTGATTCCACTGATGA
Source organism: Pseudomonadota bacterium (assembly GCA_031380765.1). GTDB lineage: Bacteria > Pseudomonadota > Gammaproteobacteria > Burkholderiales > SG8-39 > SZAS-79. The sequence continues at coordinate 13,095 of JANMXB010000188.1, forward strand.
TCCACAACGCCCTCGCCGGCAAGCCGCTGCCGGTGTATGGAGATGGCGGCAACGTGCGCGACTGGCTGTACGTCGGCGATCATTGCGCCGCCATCCGAGAAGTCCTTGCGCGTGGCAGCATTGGTGGGACATACAACATTGGCGGCAGTGCAGAGATGAAAAACATCGATGTAGTCAGCAGCCTGTGCGCGTTGCTTGATGCCGCAAGGCCTTTTTCCAGCGGTTCTTACACGTCGTTGATCACGTACGTCAAAGACAGGCCGGGACATGACAGGCGGTACGCGATTGATGCGTCGAAAATTCGCGCGGAACTCGGCTGGACGCCGCGAGAGAATTTCGAGTCGGGCCTGCAAAAGACCGTTCTCTGGTACCTCGAACACCAGGACTGGGTGAACGAAATCGTTACGGGCTCGTATCGAGGCCGGCTCGACCGGAATTATGCGGCGGGGGGCGCTGCTTGAGCAGTGCTGGCGGCGCAGGCCGCGCCGGCCCTGCCAGTGAAAAAGTTGCCCTCATTACCGGCGTCACAGGTCAGGACGGCGCGGGTCTGGCGCGATTGCTGCTCGGCAAAGGGTACAGCGTCGTTGGAACGACCCGGGACCTGGCGCATGTAGATCTGTGGCGAATCGAAGAGGCCGGCGTACGCGACCACCCGCATCTGAAGATCGAGCAAGTGGATTTGGTCGATGCGGATAGGTGCGTGCAGCTCATCGCGAAGACCCAGCCGACCGAGGTGTACAACCTCGGGGGTTTGAGTTTTATCGGAAGATCCTTTGCGGAGCCGGTGCATACCGCCCAGACCACCGGCCTCGGGGCGATAAATCTGCTCGACGCGATACGTATCGCCTGCCCGGGTGCAAGGTTCTTCCAGGCATCTAGTTCTGAAATGTTCGGCAGCGCCATGTCGACTCCGCAGCATGAGGACACGCCGTTCCATCCGCGCAGCCCGTATGCAACCGCCAAATTGTTTGCCCATTGGACTACCGTAACTTACCGCGATTCATTCGGTATTTTTGCTGCAAGCGGCATTCTCTACAATCATGAATCTCCACTGCGGGGAATCGATTTTGTTACACGCAAGATTACGGATGCGGTTGCGCGAATACAATTGGGCCTGCAGGAGACTGTCGAACTTGGAAATCTCGCAGCATGCCGGGATTGGGGATACGCGCCCGAGTACGCCGAGGCAATGTGGCGCATGCTGCAAACCGACTCGCCGGACACCTTCGTGCTCGCAAGTGGCCGTCTGACGCCGGTCCGGAAATTTGTCGAAGCCGCTTTCCGAACGGTCGGCGTCGAAATAGACTGGCGGGGTCAAGGCATGGAAGAAATCGGATGCGATAGCCGCGACGGAAAACTTCGCGTGCGGGTATCGCCTCAGTTTTTCCGTGAGGCGGAGTCCTACCCGCTGCGCGGAGATGCGAGCAAGGCGCACAGGCTGCTTGACTGGAAGGCTGAAACTCGAGTGGATGAAATCTGCCGCATCATGGTCGAGAAAGACATTGAGCGGCTCCGTGCGGGAGGATTGTCGTGAAGGGCATTATTCTCGCCGGCGGATCCGGCTCGCGGCTGTATCCGGTGACGCAGGTTGTGTCCAAGCAGCTGCTGCCGATCTATGACAAGCCGATGATCTACTACCCGCTGTCCACCCTGATGCTCGCGGGAATACGGGACATTCTGATTATTTCGACGCCGCAGGATTTGCCCCGCTTCGAGCAACTTTTAGGTGACGGTGCGCAGTTTGGCATCCGTCTGACCTATGCTGTCCAGCCCGCGCCCGAAGGCCTTGCCCAGGCTTTCATCATTGGCCGCGAATTTATTGGCAGCGAATCGGTTGCACTGGTGCTCGGCGACAATATTTTCTACGGCCACGAGCTTACGGTCCTGCTGAATCGTGCGCTCGTGCGAAAGTCCGGCGCCACAATCTTTGCGTATCTGGTCAAGGATCCGCAACGCTACGGTGTGGTCGAGTTTGACGCACAGGGCAGGGCTGTAAGCATTGAGGAAAAGCCGCAAACCCCCAAGTCTCGCTACGCGATCGTCGGCCTGTATTTCTATGACGCTCGAGTGGTGGAGATAGCGAAGAACCTGACGCCTTCGGCGCGAGGCGAGCTCGAGATCACTGATGTCAACCGGGCGTATCTCGAGCGAGGAGAGCTTGAAGTCATTCCGATGGGACGCGGCCTGGCCTGGCTCGATACGGGGACCCACGAATCGCTGCTCGATGCGTCTCAGTTCATCGAAACGATCGAGCGCCGACAAGGATTGAAGATAGCCTGCCTGGAAGAGATCGCATATCGCAGCGGGTACATTACCGCGAGCCAGCTGGAGGCGCTGGCCAGGCCGTTGGCGAAGAGCGGGTATGGCGAATACCTGCTACGCGTACTTTCCGAGAAAGTGTTCGATTGAAAGTCTTGCATACGGCGATCCCCGAGGTGCTGGTGCTTGAGCCCAGGGTATTCGGCGATTCAAGAGGATTTTTCCTCGAGAGATACAACAAGAGGGACTTCCTGAAAGTCACGGGCCTCGACGTGGAGTTCGTCCAGGACAACCATTCCCGCTCGATGCGCAACGTGTTGCGCGGCCTTCACTATCAGATCGGACAACCGCAGGGCAAACTGGTGTGGGCGGTCGTTGGCGAGATTTATGACGTCGCCGTCGATATGCGAAAGAGCTCTCCGACTTTCGGCAAATGGGTGGGATTTGCGCTTTCTGCGCAGAGCGGGCAAGTGGCCTGGATTCCTCCCGGATTCGCGCATGGATTTCTCGTCGTGAGCGAAGCTGCAGAGGTGCTTTATAAGACAACGGACTACTACGCGCCTGACTGCGAAAGAACGCTTCTCTGGAATGACCGGGGCTTGTCCATTGACTGGCCGCTAAGGGCCGACACAGAGCCGATTCTCGCGGACAAGGATCACAATGGGGCCCGCTTCGAATCGGCCGAGTATTTCGGCCACATAGGGTCAACACCG
>JANMXB010000195.1:0-3029 GCA_031380765.1 Pseudomonadota bacterium
ACATGCGCCCAGTCCTCCGCGGTCAGCAGCGCCTGGCAGCGCGGCATGACCGTCAACTCCTCGCTTGCGATGTGGCGGCGGTAGAGGACGAGATAGTCCTGCCCGGCCTGCTCGATTGCTTCGCGCTCCACGATCGCGCCCAGCGAAATCTCGGCCAGCAGCTTCTGCAGCGCGGCGCCCGACTCGGCGATCAGGCGGTGCTCGTCTTTCAGGTGCTCGACCAGCGCGAGCATTCCCGGCTCGCGCTTGACCAGGCAGTCGAACGCGGCGTCTTCGCGCGGGTGGTGATGGCGGTCGGGAAAGTGCCCCAGGTACTGGAGGATGTCGAGCATCAGGTCGTAGTCGGGACGCTCGTCCGTGTGGAACGCGGCCAGTTTCGTCTTCAACAGGTCGAGAAGGTGCGCGAACGCGGTGTGCTCGGCGCGCCAGAATGCAATCGAAGCGGACATCGTTTTCCTCCCGCGGTGGTCGTGACCCCACCATGCGCCCAACCGGGACGGCGCGATTGATCCATGTCAAGCCGGGCGTGACCGGGGCGGGTTGGCCCTACCGCACCACCAGCACCGGCACCTTGGAGTGCGTGAGGACCTTGGTGGTCTCGCTGCCCAGCAGCAACCCGGCCAGCCCGCGGCGGCCGTGCGAGGCCATCACGATCAGGTCGCACTTCTTTGCGCTGGCGGCGCGCACGATCGCCGACCAGGGCTGGGCGTCGGTGGACTTCACGCCGGCTGCCGGCACGCCCGCCGCCGCGCCTTCTTTCGCGACGAAAGCGATTGCCGCCGCGGCGTCCTTTTCCATCGCGGCCTTGAAAGTCTTCGGCGACACCTGGGTCACGTAGAGCGAGGCTTCGCCGTAGATCGGCGGCATGTATTCGGGCATTACGTAGATGCCGGTAACGCGCGCGCCGACGGCTTGCGCGAGCTTTGCGGCGGTCCTTACGGCTTTCTGCGAGAGCTTGGAGCCGTCGGTGGCGACGAGGATGTGCTTGTACATGGCTGTTCTCCGGGGTGGGATGCCGAAATCGTACGCCCGGACGCGCCGGGGCGCTTGATGCAAGTCAACACCGCGGGGCCCGCCTGGGCTATGTTGGCGACCATGACGACCGAGCCGTGCCACAAGTTCGAAAGCCTGCTGGAGGCGTGCAGGGGCCTCGGGGCGGTGACCGCCGCCGTCGCCCACCCCTGCGACGCGCAATCGCTAAGCGGGATCGTGGACGCCACGCTCGCCGGCCTCATCCGGCCGATCCTCGTGGGCCCGGCCGCGCGCATGCGCGCAGCCGCGGCTGGGGCAGGGCTCGACATCACCGAATTCAGGATCCTCGACACGCCGCACAGCCACGCGTCCGCATTCGAGGCGGTTCGCCTCGTGCGCGAGGGCAAGGCCGACTTGCTCGTCAAGGGCAGCCTGCACACCGAGGAGCTCATGGCGGCGGTGGTCAACGCCGAAAGCGGCCTGCGCACCGAACGGCGCGTGAGCCACTGCTTCGTGATGGACGTGCCGGCCCTGGAGCACCTGGTGATCATTTCGGATGCCGCGGTCAATATCGCGCCGGACCTGGCCGCAAAAGCGGACATCGTGCAGAACGCGATCGATTTCGCGCACGCGCTGAGGTTCGGCGCGCAGCCCGGCGACGTGCGCGTCGCGATTCTCGCGGCCAACGAGAACGTCAACCCGAAAATCGTCTCCACGCTCGAGGCCGCGGCGCTGTGCAAGATGGCCGACCGCGGCCAGATCACGGGCGCGATCGTCGATGGGCCGCTGGCGCTGGACAACGCAATTTCGCTGCAGGCCGCGCGCGTCAAGAACATTGCTTCGCCGGTCGCGGGCCGCGCCAACGTGCTGATCGTGCCGGACCTCGAGGCTGGCAACATGCTCGCCAAGAGCCTGTCCTTCCTCGCCGGGGCCGAGGCCGCCGGCGTGGTGCTTGGGGCGCGGGTGCCGATCGTGCTGACCAGCCGCGCGGATTCGGCGCGCTCGCGCCTGGTTTCGTGCGCTGCGGCCTTGCTGCTCGCGCATGCGCGCCGCACCGATCCGGGGCGCGCGGTCGCGTAGAGAATGTTCAACTATATTTAACGCGGATCGGCTGCTGGCGCAGGTTTACAGTAAATCTCGTTGTGTAATTTGGCAATCTACCTGGGGCCAGGCGCGCGCGGCCTACCGCGTGACGTGCATCCGGTCGGCCGCGTCGAAGTACTTGCGCGCGTGCCGCAGCAGTTCGCCATCGGTCGGGTGGTCGGAAGTCTCGACCGCCACGACCCGCCCGGCGAGGGCCTTCACATGCGCGTCCAGGTGCTTCTTGAATTCGTTTTTCTCGTTGGCCGGCCCGGTCAGCAGGATCTGCTGCGCGCCTTCCAGCGAGCGCACCACCGCGGCGAAGTAGTCCAGGTCTTCCGGCGCCTTGCCGCTGCCCAGGGTCCCGCGGTGATGGTGGATCTGGCGATGGTTGCCCTTGGAATGGACGACCGCTTTTTCGGATGCGTCCGGGGTGAACTGCAGCACGTGGGCTTCGGCGTGGTCCATCCAGACGACGGCGTGGAAATGGGACATGGTGGCGGTTCCTGAAAGGTCAGAGGGAAGCGTGGCCCGGCTGGGCGTGCGAGCGTTCGAATCCCGACTGGCAGGCGATGCAGCGCGTGGCCATCGGGTTGGCTTGCAGCCTGATAAACGGGATGTCTTCGCCGCAGTCGGCGCATTGGCCGTACTCCGGCGTATGCAGGCGCGCAAGCGCGCGGTCGATTTCGCGCAGCTCGAGGACTTCGCGCGAAAGGCGGGCGACGTCGAGCGACGCCTCGAGGTCGACGATGGCGTCGTCGTCGGTGTCCTGGCTGTGGTTGGCGAGCGCCAGGGTGCCGTCGTCCTGCTGGTCGAGCGCTTCGGCTACTTCGGTGCGCAGCAACCCGGCGCGCGCCCCGAGCGCTGACTGGAGGGCCTCGCGCTGCTCGATCGTGAGGTAGCGCATGGCGCTCAGCGGCACACCGGCACGGGGATTCTGGATCGAGTGAGCAGCTTCGATCCGTCGGTGGCCACGA
>JANMXB010000223.1:0-1689 GCA_031380765.1 Pseudomonadota bacterium
AGCGATGGCCAAGAAGAACAAACGCGTGAAGGCAAACGGGGGCGAGGTTCTGGCCGACGCGAAGGAAAAAGCGAAGATCGACCAATATTGGCACCTGGCGGGCCGTGCCAAGCCGCGCAAGCCCCCGAAGAAGTACAAGTATGTCGAAGAGCTTGCCCACCTGCAGGTCGAACTCATCAAGCTCCAGGAATGGGTCCGCCTGCGAGGCCTCAAAGTCGCGGTGATCTTCGAGGGCCGCGATGCCGCCGGCAAGGGAGGCGTCATTAAACGCATCGCGGAAAGCCTCAACCCGAGGGTGTGCCGGATTGCCGCCCTGGGTACGCCCACCGAGCGGGAGCGCGGCCAGTGGTATTTCCAGCGCTACGTGCCTCATCTGCCTTCGGCGGGCGAAATCGTGCTCTTCGACCGCAGCTGGTACAACCGCGCCGGGGTGGAGCACGTCATGGGTTTTTGCACCAAGGACGAATACAACGAGTTCCTGCGCTCCTGCCCGGTGTTCGAGGAAATGCTGATCCGCTCCGGAATTTATCTCGTCAAATACTGGTTCTCGGTAAACGACAAGGAGCAGGAGAAGCGCTTCCAGGAGCGCGTCCGCAACCCGACAAAGCGCTGGAAGCTGAGCCCGATGGACATGGAGTCGCGCAAGCACTGGAGCGAGTATTCCAAGGCGAAGGACGTCATGTTCGCCGCCACGGACACGAAAAAGAGCCCTTGGTACGTGGTGGAGGCAGACCGGAAGAAAAACGCCCGCCTCAACTGCATTGCCCATTTGCTGCAGCAGGTTCCCTATGAAAACATGACCCCGGTCGAGATCGAGGTGCCGCCGCGGCAGGGCGACATCGGCTACAAGCGCCCGAAGATGTCGAGTCAGCGGTTCGTTCGCAAGGTTTATTAGCCTCGGCGGAATCCAGGCAGCCCAGAACCCACCCATGGTTGCTGTCTGATATATACTTTTAGATATACGAATTCACCTGCAAGCCGCTCCAGTAGCGGTTCTTACGTTTTCAATCTTCAGGAATTTAGTTCAGGCGCACCTGAGCTCGCTACCTGACGCCTAGATAGCGGTACAAGGTGCCCCTGTTGTCCTGCAAATCCTGCGGGCTGCCGCGATAGACGATCCTGCCGGTCTCGAGGATGTACACCTCGTCGGCCACGGCAAGCGCGGAGTACAGGTTCTGCTCCACCAGCAGGATCGCAAGTCCAGCCGACTTCAGCTGCGCGACGATGCCTTCGAGGTGCTGCACCATGACGGGGGCGAGGCCCTCGGAAGGCTCGTCCATCAACAGCAATTCGGGATCGAGCATGAGAGCCCGCGCCACCGCGAGCATCTGGCGCTCACCGCCCGAGAGCTGACTGCCGCGGTGCTGGCGGCGCTCGCCCAAGCGCGGAAACAGCTCGAAGATGCGCGCGACGCTCCACGGCGAGCCGGCGCGCCTGGATGCCATCGCGGTCAGATGCTCCATCACCGTGAGCGAAGCGAACAGGCGGCGCCCCTGCGGCACGAGGCCGATTCTCTGCTGCGCGATTGCGTGTGAAGGAAGGCCGCGCAGCTCGCCGCCCTTGTAGAGGACGCTGCCTTCGCGCACTTGCGGAGGGCTGAGGCCCATGATCGAGCGGATGAGCGTGGTCTTGCCCATGCCGTTGCGGCCGAGCAGGGCCACGATTCGTCCCGCGGGGACTTCCAGCGAC
>JANMXB010000263.1:0-6142 GCA_031380765.1 Pseudomonadota bacterium
GTGTATTCGGTCATCCTCGCCGTCGTGCTGCTCTCCAGTCAGCCGATGAGCTATGCGGTCTGGAAGGATCTCTTCACCCAGGGCTGGATGCGCGTGGCCACGTTGCTTTTCGCGGTCAGCCTGGCGTGGCACGCCTGGGTCGGCGTGCGCGACATCATCATGGATTACATCAAACCGACCGGCCTGCGCCTGGCACTCGAGTCGCTGGTCCTGCTCACGATCGCGGGCTACGTTGCCTGGGCCATCCAGATCCTGTGGAGATAAAAGCGTGTCGCTACCGGTAAGAAGATTTGACGCTGTCGTCGTCGGCGCGGGCGGGTCCGGCATGCGCGCGTCGCTGGAGCTGGCGCGGGCCGGCATGAAGGTGGCGGTGCTCTCGAAAGTGTTTCCCACGAGGTCCCACACGGTGGCGGCGCAGGGCGGAATCGCGGCGCCGCTGGCCAACTCGACCGAGGACAACTGGCATTGGCACATGTACGACACCGTCAAGGGCTCGGATTACCTCGGCGACCAGGACGCGATCGAGTACATGTGCCGCCGCGCGATCGAGGTCGTGGTCGAACTCGAGCACCTCGGCATGCCTTTCGACCGGCTCGAAAACGGCAAGATCTATCAGCGCCCGTTCGGCGGCCATACGCAGGACTACGGCAGCGCGAAAATGGCGATGCGCTCGTGCGCCGCGGCCGATCGCACCGGCCACGCGATGCTGCACACGCTCTACCAGAGCAACGTCAAGGTCAACACGCAGTTCTTCATCGAATGGATGGCCCTTGACCTCGTGCGCGACGCCGAGGGTGCGGTCTGCGGCGTGGTCGCCATGGAGATGGAAACCGGCGAAGTGATGATCCTGCAGGGCAAGTCGACGATTCTCGCCACCGGCGGCGGCGGGCGTATCTATGCCGCCAGCACGAATGCGTTCATCAACACGGGCGACGGCATCGGCATGGCGGCGCGCGCCGGCATCCCTCTCGAGGACATGGAGTTCTGGCAGTTCCATCCCACCGGCGTGGCCGGTGCGGGCGTGCTGATCACCGAAGGCGTGCGCGGCGAGGGCGGTTACCTGCTCAACAAGGACGGCGAACGCTTCATGGAGCGCTATGCGCCCAACGCCAAGGATCTCGCAAGCCGGGACGTGGTGTCGCGCGCGATGACCACCGAGATCAAGGAAGGGCGCGGGTGCGGCAAGGATGCCGACTACGTGCTGCTCAAGCTCGATCACCTCGGCCCGGAGGTGATCAACCTGCGCCTGCCGGGCATCCGCGAGATCGCGATCAAGTTCGCCAACGTGGACCCGATCAAGGATCCGATCCCCGTGGTGCCGACGGTGCACTATCAAATGGGCGGCATCCCGACCAACTATCTGGGCCAGGTCGTGGTGCCGAAGAACGGCAATCCCGAGGTGCCGGTGCCCGGTTTGTTCGCCGTCGGCGAGTGCGCCTGCGTCTCGGTGCACGGCGCCAATCGCCTCGGCACGAATTCGCTGCTCGACCTCGTCGTGTTCGGCAAGGCGGGCGGCGAGAGCGCGGTGAAGGAAATCCGCCGGCAGCCCTTGGCGCATCGCGATCTTCCGAAGGACTCTGGCGACTACTCCCTCGCGCGACTCGCCCGCCTCGATTCGGCGCCATCCGGCGAGCGCGTGTTCGACGTCGGCAACGACCTGCGCCGCTCGATGCAGGCGCATTGCGGCGTGTTCCGTTTCCCGGACATGCTCGTGGAGGGCGTGACGAAGATGAAGGAGATCGCCGAACGCGCAGGCCGCACGTATATCGCGGACAAGTCCAAGGTATTCAACACCGCGCGCATCGAAGCGCTGGAGCTGGACAACCTGGTCGAGACCGCGATGGCGACGGTCGTGTCGGCCGAAGCCCGCAAGGAATCACGCGGGGCGCAGGCGCGCGAGGATTTCCCCAATCGCGACGACAAGAACTGGATGAAGCACACGCTGTGGTTCAAGGTAAACAATCGTCTGGACTACAAGCCGGTGCACCAGAAACCGCTGTCCGTCGAAACCTTCGCGCCCAAAGTGCGGACGTACTAAAGGAACACCATGCGCTTGAGCATCTACCGTTACGATCCGGACAAGGATTCCGCGCCGCGCATGCAGGATTACGACGTGGCGCTCGAGCCCACCGACCGCATGCTGCTGGACGCGCTCACGCGCATCAAGTCGCAGGACGATTCGGTGTCGTACCGGCGCTCGTGCCGCGAGGGAATCTGCGGCTCGGACGCGATGAACATCAACGGCAAGAACGGCCTCGCCTGCATCACCAAGCTGGCCGACCTGCCCGGCCAGGTCACCCTGCGCCCGCTGCCGGGCCTGCCCGTCATCCGCGACCTGATCGTCGACATGACGCAGTTCTTCAAGCAGTACCACTCGATCAAACCGTACCTCATCAACGACGAGCCCGCGCCCGAGCGCGAGCGCCTGCAGTCGCCCGAGGATCGCGAAGAGCTCAACGGCCTGTACGAATGCATTCTGTGCGCATGCTGCTCGACGGCTTGCCCGTCCTTCTGGTGGAACCCGGACAAGTTCGTCGGCCCGGCGGGCCTCTTGCAGGCCTACCGGTTCATCGCCGACACGCGCGACCAGGCGACCTCCGAGCGGCTCGACAACCTGGAAGACCCCTACCGGCTCTTCCGCTGCCACACGATCATGAACTGCGTCGACGTCTGCCCGAAGAACCTCAACCCGACGCGGGCGATCGGCAAGATCAAAGACTTGATGGTCAAGCGGGCGGTGTGAAGCGATGCGTGACGTGATGCCCGATTCCGCCGCGGAGCACCGTCTCAAGTGGAAGTGCCGCCGCGGATTGCTTGAGCTGGACCTGGTGCTGGAGCGTTTTCTGCAACAAAAGGCCGCTGGCCTGGACGGGAAGTCGCTGCAACTGCTGAACGAGCTTCTCGACTGCCAGGACAACGACCTGTGGGACATCGTAAACGGCCGCAGCGAGGACTACCCGCCTCGCCACAAGGCACTCGTGGACGTGCTGCGCGGGACCTGAAATGCGGTTGAACTGCGCCACCTGAACTGGAGAATCCCTTGGACAAGAAAGCCACCCTGACCCTCGCCGACGGAAAGACGCTCGATTTTCCCGTGCTCTCCGGCACCATCGGGCCCGAAGTCATCGACATCCGCTCTCTTTACGGCAAGTCGGGGATGTTCACCTATGACCCGGGCTTCCTTTCGACGGCGAGCTGTAACTCGAGCATCACCTACATCGACGGCGACGCGGGCGTCCTGCTTTATCGCGGCTACCCAATCGAGCAGCTCGCGCAGAACTGCGATTTCCTCGAGACGTGTTACCTGCTCCTGAACGGCGAGCTCCCGGATACGAAGCAAAAGGCGGCGTTCGACGACACGGTTACGCGCCACACCATGGTGCACGACCAGCTCAACCGCTTCTTCACCGGGTTCCGGCGCGACGCCCATCCGATGGCCGTGCTCGTCGGCACGGTAGGCGCCCTGTCGGCGTTCTATCACGACTCCCTCGACATCAATAACGCGGAGCACCGCAAGATCTCGGCGTTCCGGCTGATCGCAAAGCTGCCGACCATCGTCGCGATGGCCTACAAGTACAACATCGGCCAGCCGTTCGTGTATCCGCGCAACGACCTGTCCTACACCGCGAATTTCATGCGCATGATGTTCGCGGTGCCCGCCGAGGAATACGAGGTGAACGACGTGATGGTGAGGGCGCTGGACCGGATCCTGATCCTGCACGCCGACCACGAGCAGAATGCGTCGACCTCGACTGTGCGCCTGTCGGGCTCCTCGGGCGCAAACCCGTTCGCCTGCATCGCGGCGGGCATCGCCTGCCTCTGGGGTCCCGCGCACGGCGGCGCCAACGAGGCGGCGCTCAACATGCTGGAGGAGATCGGCGACGTCTCCAAGATCGGCGAGTTCATCAAGCAGGTGAAGGACAAGAACTCGGGTTCCAAGCTGATGGGCTTCGGCCACCGCGTCTACAAGAACTACGACCCGCGCGCCAAGCTCATGAGAGAAACTTGCTACGAAGTGCTCGGCGAGCTGGGCCTGGAGAACGATCGTCTCTTTAAGCTGGCGATGGCGCTGGAGAAAGTCGCGCTGGAAGACGACTATTTCGTCAGCCGCAAGCTCTACCCCAACGTCGATTTCTATTCCGGGATCGTGCAGCGCGCCCTCGGGATCCCGGTTTCGATGTTCACGTGCATCTTCTCGCTGGCGCGCACCGTGGGCTGGATCGCGCAGTGGAACGAAATGATCTCGGACCCCGAGCAGAAAATCGGCCGCCCGCGCCAGCTTTACAAGGGCGCGGTGCGCCGCGAGGTGAAGCCCCTCGACAAACGATAAGGGGAACCGGCCATGATGAAGCAGATGCTGGGCAATTCTTACCTCTTCGGCGGCAACGCGCCGTTCATCGAGGAGCTGTACGAGCAGTACCTCGTGAATCCGGGCGCGGTGCCCGAAGGCTGGCGCGAATATTTCGACCAGATGCAGCTCATGCCGGGCGCGCAGGGCAACGGGGGCAAGGACGTCGCCCACGCGCCGGTGGTCGAATCCTTCGTGCAGCGCGCCAAGGCCGGCCAGCTCGGCGGCAACCGGGCGCCGATGGAATTCGCCACGCACGAGCGGCTCCAGGTGGCCGCGTTGCTGCTGGTCACTTCCTACCGCATATCGGGCTCCCGCTGGTCGACGCTCGATCCGCTCAAGCGCATGCCGCGCCCGCCGGCCCCGGAGCTCGAGTCCGCTTACTACGACCTGTCGGAGGCCGATCTCGACATGGAGGTCAACGCGGGCTCGTTCGTGAGCCTGGAGCGTGTCACCCTGCGCACCCTGGTCCAGGCGCTGAGGGACACCTATTGCCGCAACATCGGTTTCGAGTACATGTTCATCAGCGAGCGCGCGCAGCGCCTGTGGATCCAGGAGCGCGTCGAGCCGGTGCGCGCCACGCCGAAATTCGATGCTGCCTACCAGCGCCGCATCCTGCAGAAGCTCACCGAAGCGGAGACCCTGGAGAAATACCTGCACACGCGCTTTGTCGGCCAGAAGCGTTTTTCGCTCGAGGGCGGCGAGAGCCTCATACCGCTCGTCGACGAGCTGATCCAGCGCGCCGGCGCCACCGGCGTGCAGGAGATCGTCATCGGCATGGCACACCGCGGCCGCCTCAACGTGCTGGTCAACGTACTGGGCAAGATGCCGCAGGAGCTGTTCTCCGAATTCGAGGGCAAGCACCACAGCGACATTTCCTCCACCGGCGACGTGAAGTACCACAACGGGTTCTCGTCGGACATCACGACGCCCGGGGGGCCGGTGCACATCAGCGCGGCCTTCAATCCTTCGCACCTCGAGATCGTCAACCCAGTGGTGGAAGGCTCGGTGCGCGCGCGCCAGCGCCGCCGCGACGACAAGACCGGCGACCAGGTGCTGCCGATCCTGATCCACGGCGATGCCGCTTTCGCGGGGCAGGGCGTGGTCATGGAAACCCTGAATCTCTCCGGCACGCGCGGCTACGGCACGGGGGGGACGGTCCACATCGTCGTGAACAACCAGATCGGCTTCACGACTTCGGACCCGCGCGATGCCCGCTCGACGATCTACTGCACCGACGTGGCCAAGATGGTCGAGGCGCCGATTTTCCACGTCAATGCGGACGATCCCGAAGCCGTCCAGTACGCGACCCAGATGGCCCTGGACTTCCGCAAGCAGTTCCACAAGGACGTCGTGATCGACATGGTGTGCTTCAGAAAACTCGGTCACAACGAGCAGGACGAGCCGTTCATCACCCAGCCGCTGATGTACAAGAAGATCTCCCAACACCCGGGCACGCGCAAGCTCTACGCCGACAAGCTGGTCACCCAGGGCGTGATCAGGGCCGAAGAGCCCGACGAGATCATCAAGAAATTCCGCGCCGACCTCGACGCCGGCAAGCACACCTCCAACCCGGTGGTGTCGAATTTCAAGAGCAAGTTCGCCGTCGACTGGACGTCGTTCGTCGGCGCCAAGTGGACGGATGCCGCCGACACGCACGTGCCGCTCGCGCAGTTGCAGCGCCTCTCCGAGGCTCTGACTGCGCTGCCCGAAGGCTTCAAGGTGCACCCGACGGTGGAAAGGCTGATCGCCGCGAGAAAGCAGATGGGCGAGGGCAAGCTGCCGGTCGACTGG
>JANMXB010000208.1:0-4614 GCA_031380765.1 Pseudomonadota bacterium
AAAGGGCGACGACTACTCGCGTTACCGCGGCGCCCACGTCGTCACCCCGAACCTGGGCGAGCTGCGCGAGGTCGTCGGCACCTGGCGCGACGAAGCAGACCTCGCGGCGCGGGTGCAGAAGCTGCGCGCCGACCTCGCGCTCGATGCGGTGCTGCTGACGCGCAGCGAACAGGGGATGACCCTCTTCGATGAGCGCGGTGCGATGCATGTCCCGGCGCAGGCGCGCGAAGTGTACGATGTGAGCGGCGCCGGAGACACGGTGATCGCGGCGCTGGCGGTCATGCTGGCCGCGGGGGCTTCACTCACCGAGGCGGTGCGTCTTGCGAATCGCGCCGCCGGAATCGTGGTCGGCAAACTGGGCACCGCGGTGGCCACGCGCGCCGAGCTTTTCGGATAGGCCGCTCTCCTCATGTATATCGTAGTCACCGGCGCAGCCGGGTTTATCGGATCGCGTATCGTCGCCGCCCTCAACCGCAAGGGCGCGGGCGGGATCATCGCGGTGGACAATCTCGGGAATTCGGCCAAATTCACCAATCTCGCCGGCTGCGACATCGACGACTATCTCGACAAGCGCGATTTTCTGGCGCGAGTCGCGAACGGCGAATTCGACGGCGCCGTGACCGCGGTGCTGCACCAGGGCGCGTGCTCCGACACCATGGAGTCCGACGGCCGCTACATGATGGAAAACAACTATCGTTTTTCCAGGCGGTTGCTGGACTGGTGCCAGGAGGAAGAGATCCCTTTGCTCTATGCTTCGTCGGCGGCCGTATACGGGTCCGGCGCGGGGTTTCGCGAGGAGCGCGGATTCGAAGCGCCCCTCAACATTTATGGCTACTCGAAGTTCCTTTTTGACCAGTGCGTGCGCGCGCGCCTGCCGGAGCGCACCGCGCAGATTGCCGGGTTCCGCTATTTCAACGTCTACGGACCGAACGAAGCCCACAAGGGGCGCATGGCGTCCGTGGCCTGGCATGGGTTCAACCAGTTTGTCGAGGGCGGCAAAATAAAACTCTTCGTGGGCAGCGCAGGTTACGCGAACGGTGCGCAGCAGCGCGACTTCGTGCATGTCGAAGACGTGGTCAACGCGAACCTGTGGTTCCTCGAGCACCCCGAGGTGTCCGGCATCTACAACTGCGGGACTGGCCGCGCACAGGCATTCAATGACGTGGCAATGGCCGTGGCGAACGGCGTGCGCCATGCGCGCGGCGAATCGCGCCTGGCGCTCGCCGACCTGGTGAGCGCAGGCGCGATCGAATACATTCCTTTCCCCCCGGCGCTGGCGGGAAAATACCAGAGCTATACGCAGGCGGACCTGTCCAATTTGCGCGCGGCGGGTTACCCGGGCGAGTTCAGGGCGGTGGAGCAGGGCGTCGACGAGTATGTGAAGGAACTGCTGCGTTCCAGGACGGTCTCCTAGGATGGACTACAAGACGCTCGAAGATTGCGTCGGCAATACGCCGCTGGTGCGCCTCAAGCGCATTCCCGGCGCGGCCAACGACGCGAACGGCAACGTAGTCCTCGCCAAGCTGGAAGGCAACAATCCCGCGGGGTCGGTAAAGGACCGGCCCGCCCTGTCGATGATCCTGCAGGCCGAACGCCGCGGGCGCATCAAGCCCGGCGATACGCTCATCGAAGCAACCAGCGGCAATACCGGCATCGCATTGGCGATGGTCGCGGCGATGCGCGGCTATCGCATGATCCTGATCATGCCGGAGAACCAGACGCTCGAGCGCCGCCAGAGCATGCGGGCGTTCGGCGCCGAGCTTGTGCTGACGCCGAAATCCGGCGGCATGGAAACCGCAAGGGATCTTGCGGAGCGCATGGTTGCCGATGGCAAGGGGATCATGCTCGACCAGTTCGGCAACCCGGACAATCCGCTCGCGCATTACGAGGGGACCGGCCCGGAAATCTGGCGCGACACGCAGGTCAAAATCACCCACTTCGTGTCCAGCATGGGGACGACTGGAACCATCATGGGCGTGTCGCGGTTCCTCAAGGAGAAGAATCCGGCGATCAGCATCGTCGGCTGCCAGCCGGAAGAGGGCTCGCAGATCGCGGGCATCCGCAAGTGGCCGGAAGCTTACCTTCCCAAGATCTACGACAAGGGCCGTGTCGACAGCCTCGAGTATGTCGGCCAGGCCGACGCCGAGGACATGACGCGGCGCCTTGCCAGGGAGGAGGGAATCTTCGCCGGCGTGTCTTCCGGCGGCGCGCTGTGCGTGGCCCTGCGCGTCGCCGCCGGTTTGAAGAACGCCGTCATCGTCTCGATCGCGTGCGACCGGGGTGACCGCTACCTGTCGTCCGGCGTTTTTCCGGACTGACGCGGGAGCGAGGGGTGACGCCGGTCCTCGCCTTCGATATCGAAACTGTCCCGGATTGCCCGGGCATCCGACGGCTGTATGAGCTGCCGGAGTCGCTGGCCGACCACGAGGTCGCCGAAGCCGCCTTCCAGAAACGCCGCGCCGCGACAGGAAGCGACTTCCTCCAGCCGCACCTGCAGCGTGTGGTGGCGATCGCATGCGTGATGCGTGACGACGAGAGCGTCCGCGTCTGGTCGCTCGGCCAGCCCGGCGACCCTGAGCGAGCGCTGATCCAGAGGTTTTACGAGGGGATCGAGCGCTATACGCCACAGCTCGTATCGTGGAACGGCGGCGGCTTCGACCTGCCGGTGCTCAACTACCGCGGCCTGCTGCATGGAGTCAATGCGGCGCAGTTCTGGGAATCCGGCGACGAAAACCGCGACTTCCGTTACAACAACTATACCAGCCGCTATCACACGCGGCACTTGGACCTCATGGACGTGCTGGCCATGTACCAGCCGCGCAACAACGCCCCGCTCGATGAAGTTGCGCAACTCGCCGGCCTGCCCGGAAAGATCGGAATGCACGGCTCGGCCGTGTGGGATGCTTTCCGCGAGGGCGGCATCGAACGCATCCGCGCCTACTGCGAGGCCGACACGGCCAACACCTACTTGTTGTACCTGCGCTACCAAGTGCTGCGCGGCACGATGACGACCGAGCGTTTCAGGCTCGAGTGCGGCGTGCTGCGCGCGGCCCTCGAAAAGCTCGCCCAACCGCACTGGACCGAATTCCTCTCGCGCTGGCAGGACCCGCTGCTCGATGAGTAAGCGCGGGATGAGGCGGGCGCCGCCACCGCACCCAAGGCCCATCCACCTGCGAACGCTCGGCATCGAGTCGCTCGACTCCGAAGGTCGCGGCGTCGCGCGCGACGAAGGCAAGGTTGTTTTTGTTGAAGGGGCATTGCCCGGGGAGCTGGTCGAGGCCGAGACCACTCGCGGGGGCAACTCGTACGACCAGGCGCAGGTCGTGCGCGTCCTGCGCGGGAGCGCGGGCCGGCGCGAGCCCCACTGTCCCCATTTCGGGATGTGCGGAGGCTGCGCTACCCAGCACGCCGATCTGAAAACCCAGATGGCCGCCAAGCAGCGCTGGCTCGAAGATTGCCTGCAGCGCATCGGCAAGGTCAGGGCAGACACGCTGCTGCCGATCGTCTACGGCGAGGAATGGGGTTACCGGCATCGGGCGCGCATGTCGGTCCGCGGCATGCCGCCACCCCGGGGGGCGCTCGTGGGTTTCCATGAACGCAAGTCAAGCTACGTGGCCGACATGCGCCAGTGCGACAACCTGCCGCCGCGTATTTCGCGCCTTATCCCGCCGTTGCGCGAGCTCGTCACCGGGCTGGAAATGCGCGAACGCCTCCCGCAGATCGAGATTGCGGTGGGCGACAGAGTCGACGTGCTGGTGGTGCGCAACCTGGATCCGGTATCGGATGCCGATTCGGCAAAGCTCAGGGGGTTCGCGGAGACGCAAGGCGTGTGGCTCTGGCTGCAGCCCAAGGGGCCGGCGACCGCGGCACCGTTCCATCCCCTGTCGATGCCGGCTCTCGACTACACGCTTCCGGAATTCGGCCTGCGCATCGCGTTCCGGCCGACCGATTTCACCCAGGTCAATCATGGCGTCAACCGCATTCTCGTGCGGCGGGCAGTGCGCATGCTGGATCCGCAGCCTGGCGAGCGCATCGCAGACCTGTTCTGCGGCATTGGGAATTTCTCGCTGCCGCTGGCAGCCAGCGGCGCCACAGTGGTCGGCATCGAGAGCGCGGAAGAACTCGTCGAGCGCGCGAGGGGGAATGCCCGGGCGAACGGCCTGGCGTCGCGCGCGTCGTTCGAATGCGCCGATCTGTTCGAGGCCGGTGCGCACAAGCTGGTGTTGTCCGGGCCGTTCGACAAGATGCTTATCGACCCTCCGCGCAGCGGTGCGGCCGAAGTGGTCAAGGCGCTGCCCGACGCCTGGCCCAGCCGCATCGTCTATGTCTCGTGCGATTCGGCGACCCTGGCGCGAGACGCCGGAATGCTGGTGGGCACCAAGGGCTTCAGGCTATCGGCGGCTGGCGTGGTGAACATGTTCCCGCACACGACGCACGTGGAGTCGATCGCCCTTTTCGAGCGGGACGGGCCATAATCATAGACTTTCTATTCTTAAGATCGGCTACTGGAACCATTCTTCAGTAATTTTTGTACCGGCACCAGTACATTTACGAGCGCAGAGGGCAACAAAAAAGGCGCCCGCAGGCGCCTTTTTCGGGCTTCGGGCCGGGGGC
>JANMXB010000210.1:0-5295 GCA_031380765.1 Pseudomonadota bacterium
GGCGCCTTGTGTACCAGCCCGTGTTCACCGGACCCGAAGCGCTCAGGGCGAGCATGAAGGATTTCGAAAAGAACATCGGCCCGAAGCTCGTGGCAGCGTTCCCGCCGGGCAAGCAGTAAAAGGAGCGGCAATGTCCAAGGCACAGGTGATCGAGGAGATATCGGCCGCGAAAGTGCGCGCCAACGTCGAGCGGATCGTGAAGGAGATCCCGCACCGCGCGGCCGGGTCCGTAAACGGGCGCCGCATGGCCGAGTACAGCCGCGATGCCATGCTCGCGATCGGCGTGACCGACACGCGCATCCACGAGCTGTCGGCAATCGTCAGTTTCCCGGAGCACGCGGAATTCCGCGTCCAGTCGCCGACCGAAATCGCGATCCAGGCGAACACGCTGGGCCATAGCCTGGAGACGATGCCCGAGGGGCTGTCCGGCGAACTCGTCTACGTCGGCTCGGGCACCTTTGCCGACTACGAAGGCAAGGACGTGCGCGGCAAAATCGTCCTGACCGAGCTGTCCTATTCGCCGGCGCGGCACGAGAAGCAGCGCATTGCGGGCCTCAAGGGCGCGATCGGCGCGGTCATGATGAACTGGGGATTGCCCGACAACGCGGCCGTCCCGTTCGGCTCGGTGAAGCCGGTCTGGGGCAATCCCACGCCGGACAATTACAAGGACGAAATGCCGACCCTTCCCTGCATCGGCATCGCAAGGGTGGCTGGCCTCAAACTGAAAGACCTGTGCGCGAAAGCTGCCGTGCGCGTGTGGTTGCGCACGCATGTGGTCAACGGCTGGCGGCCGGTGCAGATCACGGTCGCCGAAATGCCGGCCCTGAACAGTCCCGAGCCGGGCGACTTCGTCATGGTCGGCGGGCACCAGGACTCGTGGCCGGGAGAAGCGGCGACCGACAACGCAGCGGGCAACTCATGCATGATCGAACTCGCGCGCGTGTTCAAGAAGCACGAAAGAAAACTGCGCCGCGGGCTCCTGTTCGGCTTCTGGACCGCGCATGAAACCGGCACCATGGCCGGATCGGCCTGGTTCGCCGACCATGCGTGGGACAAGCTGCGCGACCATGCCTGCGCCTACCTGCAGATCGACCAGCCCTCCTGCCTGGGCACGACGATCTGGCACACGACCTCCAACGCCGAACTCAAGGAGTTCCACCAGCGCGAGGAGAAGCAGCTCCTGCCGGAGCGCGAGATCACCTGGAAGCGCGTCGCGAAGAGCGGGGATGCGTCGTTCATCGGTGTGGGCATCCCGATGTTCCAGGGCGAGGGCGCCTTTACCGAAAGCGAACTGACAGCGACGGCGCTGGCGACGCGCGGATGGTGGCATCACTCCATCGAATGCAATATCGACAAGCTCGACTGGGAATTCATGCAGCCGCACATGCGCGTCTACGCGGCCTACCTGTGGGAGCTTTGCACCGCGCCCGTGCTGCCGCTCACCTATACGCCGGTCGCAGAACAGGTTGTGAAGCGCCTCCAGGAGCTCGAGAAAGCGGGCGCTTCAGTGGGGATAGCCGTGGTGCTCGCGCGTGCGCGCGAGTTCAGCGCTGCGGCGCAACGGTTCGACGCCCGGTCCGCGGCCGCCCGCGCGGCGTTCGAGGCGGGCAAGGGCAACGAACGCGCGGCGCTGCTGCTCAACCGCGCGATGAAGCGCGTCAGCCGCCTCACCGTGCCGCTCATGAGCTCGGCAATCGGCAAGTACGGCCACGATCCTTACGGTTACACGCCGCAGGCAACCATGATCCCCGCGCTCCACGGCCTCGCGCACCTCGCCACGCTCGGTGAAGGCGAGGAACGCTGGATGCTCGAAACGAAGGCGGTGCGCGACCGCAACCGCGTCGCCGATACGCTCGCGGACGCGATTGCGATCATCGACGATGCGCTGACCCAGCCGGTCTAGCGCAAAATCAGTGCGCGAGTCGACGAAGCAGTTTGTCTCGTGGTGAAAACCACCGATTGCGATGCGCGCCATTACTCACGCATCCGCGCCAGCTTGACCACGTCGTTCAGCCGCCGCAGCGAGCGCATGACCTGCGCCAGGTGCTTGCGATTGGCGACTTCGAGCACGAACAGCATCGTGGTGTAATGCGAGCGATCCTCGTCCATGGTGATCGAATCGATGTTCGATCCCGCGTCGGCGATCTCGGAAGCGACCTTGGCGAGCACGCCGCGCTGGTTTGTCACCGTGACCTGGATGGCGGCCTGGAAAAGCTTGCTGGTGGCCGGATCCCAGTCGACCTCGATCCAGTTGTCGGGCTCGTTCTTCCTCGAGCGCTCGATCTGGTGGCAGTCGGCGGCGTGAACCACCAGGCCCTGGCCTTTCTTGATCGAGCCGACGATCCGGTCGCCCGGAATCGGACGGCAACACGATGCGAGCTGCACGGCCATGCCTTCAGTCCCGCGGATCACCACGCTGCCGGCGACCTTGACGGCAGTTTTCCCATCCTCCCTGAGCGACTCGCGGAAGCGCAGCACGCGGCGCGCCATTACCGCCGGGAGCTGCTTGCCCAGACCGATATCGGCCAGCACTTCCTGCCTCGAGCGCGCGCCGCTGTCGCGCACGGCGCGCTCCCAGTTCTGGTCGTCTATGTCGGCCAGCGCCACGCCCAGCGATCGCAGCGCCTGCTCGAGCAGCCGCTCGCCCAGCGCAGCCGATTCGTCGTACTGCATCGTCTTGAGGAAGTGACGGATGTTGGAGCGCGCCTTGCCGGTGCGCACAAACTGCAGCCAGCCGGGGCTGGGCTTGGCATGGCTGGCCGTGATGATTTCCACGCGGTCGCCGTTCCTGAGCTCGGTCCTGAGCGGCACGAGCTCGCTGTTGACCTTGGCGGCGACGCAGCGATTGCCGATATCGGTGTGGACCGCATAGGCCATGTCCACCGCCGTGGCGCCGCGCGGCAGGGACAGGATCTTTCCCTTCGGCGTGAAGACGTACACCTCGTCGGGAAACAGGTCGACCTTGATGTGCTCGAGGAATTCGGCCGAATCGCCCGACTGGTTCTGGATTTCGAGCAGCGACTGCAGCCACTGGTGGGTTTTCTTCTGCAGGTCCGACAGCGTGGCCGCCTCGTCCTTGTACATCCAGTGCGACGCGACGCCGGATTCGGCAATGCGGTGCATCTGCTCGGTGCGGATCTGCAGCTCGACCGGCGTGCCGAAAGGCCCGATCAGCGTGGTATGCAGCGACTGGTAGCCGTTGGCTTTGGGACTCGCGATGTAGTCCTTGAATTTTCCCGGTACCGGCTTGTACAGGCCGTGCAGAGCGCCAAGCGCGAGGTAACAGGCTGGAACGCCGTCCTTGACTATCACCCTGAAGCCGTAAATGTCGTGCACCTCGGAAAACGTAAGGTGCTTTTCGAGCATCTTCTTGTAGGTGCTGTAGATATGCTTTTCGCGCCCATTGACCGCCGCTTCGATCGCGGCATCCGCCAGGCGGGCCTTGATTGCTTCCTGCGTTTTGCCAATGACCTCGCGCCGGTTGCCGCGCGCCGAGCGGGTGGCTTTTGCCAATACTCGATGGCGCAGGGGATACAGGTGCGCGAAAGACAGCTCCTCGAGCTCCTGGTAAAGATTGTTCAGGCCCAGACGGTTGGCGATCGGGGCGTAGATCTCCCTTGTCTCGCGCGCTATTCGGCGGCGCTTTGCCGGTGCGACCGCGCCCAGCGTGCGCATGTTGTGCAGCCGGTCGGCGAGCTTGATGAGGATGACGCGCACGTCGCGCGCCATCGCGAGGAGCATCTTGCGGAAATTCTCGGCCTGCGCATCCTCCGCCGACTGGAACTCGATCTTGTCGAGCTTTGACAGGCCGTCGACCAGCTCGGCCACGGGCTTGCCGAACGTATCGGAGATCTCGTCCTTGGTGACGGAGGTGTCCTCCATCACGTCGTGCAAGAGCGCTGCCATGAGGCCCTGGCCGTCCATGTGCCAGCCGGCGAGAATCTCTGTGACTGCAAGGGGGTGCGAGATGTAGGGCTCGCCCGACAGGCGGGTCTGCCCGGCGTGTGCCGCTTCGCTGAACCGGTAGGCTTCGCCAAGCTTGGCGACGTCGGCCGGTTTCAGGTACGTGAACAGGTCCTCGTTCAGCGCGGCGACGGCAGCCATGGGGGGAGCTCGCGGGAAGGCGTGGGATCGATGTCCGGAGGGGCGGCCCCCTTTGGCTTGCCTACCGCACTTCGGGCACCTGTTCGGTCAGGGTGTCGCGATCGGCATCGGCGAAGCCGGATTCTTCTTCAGAACCTCGAGACCGATTTTCCCGCTGGCGATCTCGCGCAGCGCGATCACAGTGGGCTTATCCTTGTTGGGCTCGACGAGCGGGGAGGCGCCGGTGCTCACTTGACGCGCGCGGTAAGTGGCGGCGAGCGTAAGCTGGAAGCGGTTGGGGATGCGTTTGAGGCAATCGTCGACGGTAATGCGTGCCATGGTCTAGTTCCCGAGTCTGAAGAGTTCCGGATGCAGCGCGAGCTGGCGGACGGTCCCGAGTCGCGCGGCGCGTATGATCGCGAGGAGGTCTTGCGAGGCCTCTTCGAAGTCCTTGTTAATAATAGCATAATCGAACTCGGGCGAGTGGCTGATCTCGTCCTTGGCCACTGCCATGCGACGGCGGATCACGTCCTCTGCATCCTGCCCGCGCTTGCGCATACGGCGCTCGAGCTCCTCGATCGACGGCGGCAGGATGAAAATCCCTATGCAATCAGGGTACAGGCGACGCACCTGCTGCGCGCCCTGCCAGTCGATCTCGAGGATCAGGTCGTGCTTTGCCGCCAGTTCACGGTTGATCACGGCCTCCGACGTGCCATAGAGATAGCCATGCACTTCGGCAGATTCGAGGAATTCACTCCGGCCGAGCATTTCAAGGAAGGTTTTCTCGTCGACAAAGTGGTATTCGCGCCCGTCCTGCTCTCCGGGCCGCGGCGCGCGCGTGGTGTACGACACGGACAGGCGCAGCGCCGGATCGGCCCTGAGCGCCGTGGCGATCAACGACGATTTGCCCGCGCCCGAAGGCGCCGTGATGACGATCAGCAGCCCTAGCATGGGACCCTACTCTATGTTCTGTACCTGTTCGCGCATCTGCTCGATCAGGAGCTTGAGCTCGAGCGCGCAATCCGAGATCGCCTGCGAGGCGGCCTTCGACCCGAGCGTATTCGCTTCGCGATTGAGTTCCTGCATCAGGAAATCGAGCCGCTTGCCCACGGGGTTACGCGTCCTTTTGTCGCCGCCTTTTTCGAGCACACGCTCGACCTCGTCGAGGTGCGTCTTCAGCCGTTGCAGTTCCTCATCGACGTCGATCTTCAT
>JANMXB010000314.1:0-2975 GCA_031380765.1 Pseudomonadota bacterium
GCCAGATAGGCCATCGTCTTGGGGATGCACAAATCGAATTGACCGCCGTCCTGGCGCTTCAGTTCCGCATTGTCCGCCAGCAGCTTGGCCGCCCCGCCAAGCTTGAGTTCCCTCACGAGCTCGGTCCAGTCGCCCCCAAAAGGTGTTTGCGTGCGCGCGGCGGGCGCCGCAGTTGCGGACTGCGCCGCGGCCTGCGGTACGGCCTGCGGTGCGGACGGCGATGCCTTTGGGGCGGGCAATGCCAGGGAGCCTGACGGCGAGACCCCAGGGCCTTCGGGCCGGAACGCCAGCATGCGAAGCAGCGTCATGACGAATCCCGAATGCTCATCCGGGGCCTGGGGCAAATCCTGCCGCCCCTGAACCGCAATCTGGTAGTAAAGCTGGATATCGTCGGCCGCGAAGCCGCGCGCGAAGCCGAGGATTCTTTCCAGATCCGGCAAATCCGCATCCAGCGCGTCGGGCACGGACTTCGCCAGCGCGATCTGCAGCAGTAGACTCGCCAGGTCCGCCAGGGCCGCGTCGAACGAAAGGCTGCGCGATTGCATTTCCTCTGCGATCGCCATCAATCCCTTTCCGTCCCCGGCGGCAAGCGCATCCAGTGCGCGCAGCAGATACGTCGCATCCACTGCGCCAAGCATTTCCCGCACGTTCGCCGCCGTCACCGCCCCCGCTCCGTGCGAAATGGCCTGGTCGAGAAGCGACAGCCCATCGCGCATGCTGCCCGCGGCGGCCCGTGCCAGCGGCGGCAGGGCTTGCCTCTCGAACGCGATTTCTTCGGCCGCAAGCAGGCGCGCGAGGTGTTCGGTAATCGCAACCTGGGGCATCTGTTTCAGGTTGAACTGAAGGCAGCGACTGAGCACGGTGACCGGAATTTTTTGCGGATCGGTCGTGGCCAGGATGAATTTGAGGTGCTCCGGCGGCTCCTCGAGCGTCTTCAGCATCGCGTTGAACGCCGAATTCGACAGCATGTGGACTTCGTCGATGACATAAACTTTGAAGCGCCCCCGGGTGGGCGCGTATTGCGCCGTGTCCAGAAGCTGGCGCATCTCGTCCACCTTGGTGTTGGTCGCCGCATCCACCTCGAGCAGGTCGACGAAGCGGCCGCCGTCGATTTCGAGGCAGGCGCTGCACTTTCCGCACGGATCAGGCGTAATGCCGGTTTCGCAGTTCAGGCACTTGGCAAGGATGCGGGCGATCGTGGTCTTGCCGACGCCGCGCGTCCCCGTGAACAGGTACGCGTGGTGCAGGCGCTGTTTTTCCAGAGCGTGCCGAAGCGCCTTGACCACGTGCTCCTGGCCCACCAGCGTGGAGAAATTCCGTGGCCGGTACTTGCGCGCGAGAACGAGGTAAGTCATGCGGCAATTTTACCAGCCGAGGGGTGGGAGGTCCGAGGAGGGAGGGTCGCCTCGACCCTCCCTCTTCGCTTCGCGTTGGTGGCGAGCCTTGTCCCCGGCACTTGCGGTATGTAGCTGTGGCTGCTTCCTTCCGGACCTGACCAGGTTCACCACGCCGCAATGCGGGGGGGCCCGCCGTCGACCATTATGCCCGACGGTCGCGCCGGGCCTTGAAATTGGCGGAGAGCGCAGTCTAGAGCGAACCACTCTCCCCAGCAAATTCCCGGTATCAGGGAAAATACCAGGGAAATTCTCGTGTTTCGGAGGGTGGAGTTGTCCTACTTTCCCCGAAAGCCACATCCAGAGCCAGTTCCCAGCCACTGCCACTATTTTCGGTATGAAACCGAACAGGAAATTAAATCGGTCGTATCGGGGAAATTGCGATGACAGAACAGGGAATCGCCAGGGCGTCTAAACAAACTGAGCTAAGCCTATGTTCGCTCCCGGACTGCCTCCCCAGTCCGCGCAATACTGGGCACTCGCGGGAAATCTGTTTACCGCTCGAATGCCTGTTCGCTTCCGGCTATCCTCCCAGATCACGCAAGGTCGAAGCGATCGAGGTTCATCACCTTGTTCCAGGCCGCCACGAAGTCGCGCACGAATTTCTGCTGCGAGTCGCCGCACGCATAGACTTCCGCGAGGGCTCGGAGCTGGGAGTTTGAACCGAAGACGAGATCGACGACGGTGCCCGTCCACTTGACCGCCCCCGTTTTCCGGTCGTGCCCCTCCGACACGCCTTCGGAGGCTGCAGACTTCTGCCACTTCGTACCCATGTCGAGGAGATTCACGAAGAAATCGTTGGTCAACGTCTCGGGTCGCTTGGTGAACAAACCATGCTTGGACTGGCCAACGTTCGCATTCAGAACGCGCAGGCCACCGATCAGAACCGTCATCTCCGGGACGGTCAGCGTCATCAATTGCGCCTTGTCCACCAGCAGCTCAGCCGCCGATCCCTCGAGTCCCTTGCGGGCGTAGTTGCGGAACCCGTCTGCGGCCGGCTCCAGCACTGCGAACGAGTGCACATCGGTCTCCTCCTGCGACGCATCCATGCGCCCCGGCGAGAAGGGAACCTTCACGTCCTGGCCGGCCTTCTTCGCCGCAGCCTCGACGGCTGCGCAGCCGCCCAGAACGATCAGGTCGGCGAGCGAGACCTTCTTCCCACCGGACTGCGCGCTATTGAACTCCTTCTGGATCGCTTCCAGCTTCTGCAGAACCTTTGCCAGTTCGGCCGGCTGGTTGGCTTCCCAATCCTTCTGCGGCGCCAGGCGAATTCGCGCGCCGTTCGCTCCACCGCGCTTGTCGCTGCCGCGGAACGCTGCTGCAGACGCCCAGGCCGTGGTGACCAGTTGGGAGATGGACAGGCCAGATGCGAGGATCCTGGCCTCTAGGGCGGCAATGTCCTGCCCGTCGATCAATTTGTGATCCACGGCGGGAACGGGGTCCTGCCAGATCAGCGCATCCTTCGGCACCAGCGGGCCTAGGTAGCGGGCGCGCGGGCCCATGTCGCGGTGCGTCAGCTTGAACCACGCCCGGGCGAACGCGTCTGCGAACTGATCCGGATTCTCAAGAAAGCGCCTCGAG
>JANMXB010000342.1:0-4995 GCA_031380765.1 Pseudomonadota bacterium
ACCTTGGGCTTGCGGTTGAGCTCGAGCTGCGCATCCACCAGTGCAACCACCTCGTCCAGCACGGCCGAACGCATGCCTTTTTGCGCGGCAACGGTTTTCACCAGGCGATCGACCCGTTCGATGTTGGGCGCGCCGCCAAACAGCGCGCGTGCGGCGGAGGACGGATTGGCGAGACCCTGCGCCGCCGCAGCGTATTTATCGAACGGCACCAGGTCTTTCTCGTCGGCACCCAACGACACGCAGAGCTTCACCACCCAGTTGAACACTTCGCGCGAGGCCGCGAGGTCCGAATGCACGGCGTCCTTGATCGGGCGCATGCCGTCCTTGGTGATGCACCGGTAGTTGCCGGCGATCAGCATCGCCCACTTGGCCAGCGGCACGAACACAGAGTCGTGCACCTTGAGCTTGACCGGCAACTCGATCTTCTCCGACCCGGTATCGAAGCGCACCGCCTCGATATCCGCCGCCAGGCCGCGCAGCATCGCGGTGTCCTGGTCCGAAACGAAGCGCGCCGACTTGAAGTTGGTCGGCAGCCGCACCTGCAGCACGTTGACTTTTTCCTCGGGCGGACGGAACGCCTGCGGGTCGGGGCTGCACAGCGTCATCGTCGCCGGATCGAAGCTGTCCCAGACCTCCGGTCCCGCGTAGCACTCGCGGCAGGCCTTGACGTCGATGCCCGGCACGCGGGCGAGATAAGGCAGCGGCGGCATGTTCATGATCGACATGCAGGGCACCTTCGACTTCGCCACCGCATCGAGCAGCTCGCGCACGCCGGGCGAGCGGTACTGCGGCTCCTGCATTGCGAGCACGACCAGGTCGTACTCGGAGGGGTTCGCCGACTGCGGCCCGCCGGCCGTGAGCTTGCCCGGCGCCTTGCGCGAATCGAGCTGCACAAGGCCTTCGCGGCCCTTGACGGGCAAGCGCACGATCGCGCCTTCGCTGTTGAACAACTCGGCCTCCGCGGGCAGGCAGATCAGCTTGACGTTATGGCCGGCGAGCAGGAGCTTGATTGCGAGAAGCGACCCGTAGGAGGCGCCCATGATCAGAACGTTGCGCGGGGTACTCATTCGAGTTTGTCTCCGACGATGTCGTTATGGTTCCATCCTATGCAATGCGCTCTCACGATGCAATGTGCGTTGCGCATAGGGGAATCTGCTGCAGCGCAACGAATCGGCGTCGTCGGGATGGGAACATCGAACGCGCAACCGCTCACTTGACGCGGTAGATCTCGTCCTCGAAATTGCCGCGCGAGACCGACAGCGCGGCGCGCTTGCCGGTGGAGAGCGACGACAACATCGCCTTGTCCTGGCCCGATTCCCAGAGGATCTTGAAGACTTCGCGCTCCTCCTTGCCCTTGCGCGCGATCTTGTCGCGCGCCTCGGAAACCGGCTTGCCGTAGCGCCGCTTCAGGTAGTCGGCAACCGGGCCCAGGTTGCTCGTGTCGAAGCGCACGTCGAAGCCGCGGACCCCATCGGACTTGAGGTAGAACGTCACGCGGGCTTCCACTCCGCCAAACGGGATTTTGGCGTCGTCGCAGCGCCGGTCGGCGGCGTCGGATTTCCACTCCAGCGCCTTGCAACGGATGCCCGGAAACACTTTCTTGATGGCCAGCTCGTTGTCGCCGAGCTTGACGCCGTTGGCGTCGAACGCACCGAACGCAACGGCCGGAACAATCAGCAAAAAGAAAAGTATGCGTTTCATTTCCTCAGATCCGCGTGACGAAAACACCCGGCAAGGTGGTCGTTGACCATGCCGGTAGCCTGCATGAAAGCGTACATGATGGTGGTCCCGACGAATTTGAAGCCGCGCTTCTTGAGGTCCTTGGACAGCGCGTCGGACACTTCGGTTCGCGCGGGCACATCGGATCCCGATTTTCGCTTGCCCTGCAGCGGTTTGCCGCCGACGAAGCCCCACAGGTAGTTCGCAAAGCTGCCGTACTCGTGCTGAACGGCGAGGAATGCCCGCGCGTTGACCACCGCAGCCTCGATTTTTGCGCGATTGCGGATGATGCCGGCGTCGAGCATGAGCTTTACTTTTTTCTTCGCGTCGTAGCGGGCTACCTTGGCCGGATCGAATCCGTCGAAGACCTTGCGGTAGTGCGCGCGCTTGGCCAGAACCGTGTCCCAGGAGAGGCCAGCCTGCGCGCCCTCGAGGATGAGGAATTCGAACAGCGTACGGTCATCCCTTACCGGCACGCCCCATTCCTCGTCGTGATACGCGACCGCGAGCGGGTTGGACGGCCAGGCGCATCGCTTCCTGAGTCGCTTTTTCTCAGGCGGCGGGGACATTGCGCGCGAATCCGGAGTGCAGGTCGAGGATGCGTTCGCGCCAGGCGAGAAGCGGGTCGTCGCCGGCAAGAACCGGGTGGGGGCTTCCGACGCGCGCCCACTGGAACACCGAGAAGGCGATGTAGTCGGCATACGCCGGCGCTGCGCCGCACACGAAAGGCTGGCGCTTGAGGGCCGCGCGCAATGGGTCGAGCGTGCGGCCTAGACGCTCGAGCGCCTTGTCGCGGCCGGCAAGCGTGTCTTCGAGCCTCGTTTTGAGGAAGCCCTCCATCATCGCGCGGAAGAAGTCCGTGTCCACGGGATCGATGCGCTCGAAGAGATCGGCAACAACGATCGGCAGCATCGCCGGCACCAGCGTCCGGTCCACCCAGAGATTGAACGTCTGGGACAGGCCGTGGCCGGTGGCGCCACCGAAAAGCGCAGGCGCGCCCGGATACGCGGCTTCCAGATGCTCGGCGATCTTCCACGAATCGCGCACCACGGTCTCGCCATCGCGGATCACGGGCACGGTCTTGCCGCCCGAAAAGGCAATCGCGGCCTTGTCCGACATCGGCACCGGATGCGACTCGAACTGAAGCCCTTTGTGGGCGAGGGCCATGCGCGCGCGCCAGGAAAACAGGCTGTAGGGGCGTCCCTCTTTGCCTTTTAATTCATACAGCGTGATCATGCGTTTATTTCCATATTTAGCACTTCAATTGGCATGATATCCAATAGCAGAGCCGATCTTGCAAACAATATGTTATACATTCATGCCCAAGCCGCCTTCTTCGCCCCCAGCGGCCCGTCCTTCGCCTCGTGCGAGGGCGGGCGCTGCGCGATTTTGCCCGCCACCCAGTCGGCCCGGTCCTGCACCGCCAGCCGGTACGCCTGATCGCGGCCCGCCAGGTAGGGTTTCGGCCAGAACTGCCCCAGGTGCTGGTACCAGGCCGACGCGTGCAGCGTGAAGTACGGATCGGACAGGTGCGGCCGCGCCAGCGCGACCAAGTCCGCGCGGCCCGAGACCACGATGGTGTTCACCTGGTCGGCGTTCACGATATTGCCTACCGCCATGGTCGCGATGCCGACTTCGTTCCTGATCTTGTCCGAGAACGGCGTCTGGTACATGCGGCCGTAAACGGGCTTCTGGTCCGGCACAACCTGGCCTGTGGACACGTCGATGAGATCTGCCCCGGCCGCCTTGAACAGGCGCGCCAGAACGATCAGATCGGCCTCGGACAAGCCGCCCGGCGCCCAATCCGTGGCGGACACGCGCACCGACATCGGCTTGTCTTCGGGCCAGACGGCGCGCATCGTCTTGAACACCTCAAGCGGAAAACGGGCGCGGTTCTCGATCGAACCGCCGTATTCGTCGGTGCGCAGGTTGGTGAGCGGAGAAATGAAGCTCGACAGCAGGTACCCATGCGCCGCGTGCATCTCGAGCATGTCGAAACCCGCCTCGTCGCCGTATTTTGCCGAGCGCACGAAGTCCGCGACGATCTTGTCCATGTCGGCCCGCGTGAGCGCGCGCGGGGTGTGTGAATCGGGCGAGTACGGCAGCGCCGAAGGGGCGACCAGGTCCCAGTTGCCGGTTTCCATCGGATAGTCCATTCGCTCCCAGCCCAGCTGCGTCGAGCCCTTGCGCCCGGCGTGGCCGAGCTGCAGGCAGAGCTTCGCCCTCGACTGCGCGTGGCAGAAGCCGACGATCCGCTTCCACGCGTCGCGCTGCGCTTCGTTCCATAACCCGGTACACCCAAGCGTGATGCGCGCCTCGGGCGAGGGGCAGGTCATCTCGACGAACACGAGGCCCGCGCCGCCGATCGCGCGGCTGCCAAGGTGCACCAGGTGCCAGTCGGCCGGCAGGCCGTCCTCGGCCATGTACTGGTCCATGGGCGACACCACCACGCGGTTCTCGAGCGTCATGCCGCGCAGCCGGAAAGGCGCGAACATCGGCGGTGGCGGGTTGTCCACGTCGACGCGGCCCTCCACGTCCATGCCCTGCGCCTTCACCTTGCGCGCGAACCAGCGCGTGACGTCGGCGAGGAATTTATCGTCGCGCAGGCGCACGTTCTCGTAGGTGATCTGCTTGGAGCGCGACATCACGCCGAACGCGAACTGCTGCGGGTCCATGCCCCAGTAGCGCCGCATGTTCTCGAACCAGGCGAGCGACACGTCGGCGGCATGCTGGGTCTTCTCCACGTCCTCGCGTCGCTGGGCGTCGTAATATGCGAGCGCTGGCTTGACGTCGATTTTCCGGCGGAAAGCCTCGAAGAGCGCGATCGCGTCCTCCATCGCAAGCTTGGTGCCCGAGCCGATGGAAAAATGCGCCGTTGCTTTCGCGTCGCCCACCAGGACCACGTTGTCCATCACCCAGGTGGCGTTGCGGATGGTCGGGAAGTTGCGCCACACCGACCGGTTCGCGATCAGCCGGTGGCCGGCGAGTTCCTCGGCGAAGATGCCTTCGATGGTCTTCAGCATCTGCGCTTCGTCCATGCCGCCGAAGCCGAAGCTCTCCCACGTGTCGGCGCCGGTCTCGATGACCCAGGTGGAGGCGCCCTTCTCGTACTGGTAGCAGTGGGCCAGCACGATCCCGTGCGGCGTCTCGCGAAAGAAATACTTGAACGAGTCCATCGGCCGGGTCGAGCCCAGCCAGGTGAACTTGTTCGGCCGCAGGTCGACGACGGGCTTGAAATGGTCCTTGTGCGCCTCGCGCACGCGCGAGTTGATGCCG
>JANMXB010000398.1:0-2748 GCA_031380765.1 Pseudomonadota bacterium
CCCAGAGCAAAGTCCTCCGCGGGCCGCAGGTCGAGGAGGGTGACCGTTTCCTGCCGCTCGCGCAGTTCCGCGGGGCTGATCAGGTAACGCCTGTCGGGAAAATCGTGGGCTGACATGGGTAGCGATGCCCGACGATTGGGCTATTACTTTCTCCGCCTGTTGAACTCCGGGGGAAAGTACCACCACGTTGCCGCGACAGCCAGCCCGAACGCCGAGTAGGCAAGCGTGAAGACCCAGGCGGGCGCGTCGTAGTACAGGAGCTTTTGCAGCCAATGCTCGATGAAGCCGCCGGAGTAGGTTGCTCCCCGTCCCTTTGCCCGCAGCCACATTTCCAGCGAGGTGAGCGGGCAGACGATTCCGATCCACGCTTCCGATACGACGACTGCGATGGCAGCCAGGTGCGCAAGCCTGAACCAGCCGGCTTTGGCCCACCGCCAGTTGCGCGGATAACCAACAACGATGACGACGAGGCCGCCTGCGACAAACACGACGATCGCCACGTGCAGCGTGAGCACGAGATCGGCGAGGGACTGGAAGAGGGTCATTCGAAGCCGCGCATTTGCGTGCCAGCTTACAGAATAAGAACGCCCCTGCCCGCAAAGAACTCGCCGAACATCCCAGTCGCTGCCGCTGCGTCCACTTGAGTCTCCACGGTGTGGCCCGAAGGGTTGTGAAAGACGATCCTGTCCGGGGTTGCCTCCGTCACAAGGACCAGGTGGCCGCCCTTTTTGGGAGGCGGGGGCTCGAGCCACCGGATCGATGGATGAACCGAGGCAATGAAGAAGGACCCTGGTTTGAGGATCGATACGATCCCGGTCGCGTCGATGCCGGTAACGACTTGCGCGTCGATGCCGAAACGGCCCTTCAACATCTTGACGAAAGGCGCGTAGGTCATCCCGCGAATGCCGCCTTCCCCGATCACATAGGCACCGAACTCGACCGCCGCCCTTGTCAGCTCCATCGTCGGGTAGACGGTTCCTATCCTGGCCGCAAGGATCATCTTGAGGCAGGCCATGCCGCAGATGTGGTTTGCCCACTCCGCGTATTCGGCTTGCGAGGCCGCGCCGGAGGAGGTCCAAAGCGGGTCGTCCCCGACCTGAATGTCGCCTGAGATGAATTGCGATGCGAGGGCGGCGGATTCCCACTGGCTGAAGTAGGGGATGCTGCAGAATTTCATGACTTTTAATTATGCGGATTGGCTGCCTGAGCGGCGTTCAAGGCAGTTACGATAGCGTTTCTGATATTTCATGCAGCGCCCCGGAACGGATGGGTCCCGCCGCGGGGTGGACGTAAGCTACTCCGCCGTAGCCCCCGTCACCGCGACCACCTTCCTCCACTTCTCGACATCGGCCACGATCTGCTTCGCGTAGGCCTCCGGCGTATTTCCGCCGGGTTCGGCCCCGAGATCGAGCAGCTGCTTGTCGGTGCCATGCTGCTTGAGGATAGCGGCGATGTTGGAGTAGAGAGTGTCGATAACGGCCTTGGGGGTGTGAGCAGGCGCGAGCAGGCCGAACCAGGCCGACACCTCATACCCGGGCAACCCGCTCTCGTTCATGGTCGGGATCTCGGGCGCGCCGGGGAAGCGCTTCAGTGTGGTAATCGCGATCGCGCGGATCCTGTGGGAGCGAATGTGCCCGATGGAGGAGGGCAGGTTGTCGAATCCCATCTGGATCTGGCCGCCGATCAAGTCGATGAGCATCGGCCCCGCGCCCTTGTACGGAACATGCGTGATGTCGATCTGCGCCATGGCCTTGAGAAGCTCGCCGCTCATATGTGGGGAGCCGCCGGGGGAAGTGGAGCCGAAGTTGAGGGTGCCGGGCTTGGCGCGGGCCAGGGCAAGCAGTTCGGCCAGGTTCTTTGCCGGCACGGACGGGTTGACCGCAAGCACATTGGGCGTGTTGCCGATGATGGTGATCGGGGAGAAATCCCGGATCGCGTCGTACGGCAGGTTCTTGATCATCGCAGTATTGATGCCGTGCGAATTGACGGTGCCCATGAGCAGCGTGTAGCCGTCGGGCGGCGATTTGGCCACGGCCACGGAGCCGATCGCACCACCCGCGCCGGGACGATTCTCGACGACGAAAGGCTGCTTCATCCTTTCCGTGAGCTTGTTTGCGATCAGGCGCGCGAGGATGTCGGTGGTGCCCGCGGGCGGGTAGGGCACGATGATCCTGACCTGCTTGTCCGGGTACTGGGCGGCGGCGCTGCCGGCGAACAAGGCCAGCGCGGCAAGAAAGGCATTCACGAACGCTTTCATTCTTATCTCCTCGGTTACCGAAACAATGCAACCCCAAGCGCCGCAGCGGATACAAGCACTGCAACGACACAGACGATGACAGTATTCCGAAGTCTTGCCTCCGCGACCTCCGCAGCCTGCTCGAGTGCCGCCACTGTAGTCTGAAGCTGCGCCGCGAGCTCCTTGATGTGGGCGGCGTTCTGCGAAGCCGCGGCCTGCAGTTCCGTGATCTGCTGCTGCAGCAACGCGGCCTGGCTCCCGGCCTCGTCCGGTTTTTTGCGGGTGAACACCGGAGCGGCCGCCGAAAAGATCGAGCCGACATGCGGCAGGACGAGTTTCAATGCGGGAATCAGCCATGCGGCCATGGGAGGACCTTTTGCGGCGTTGTCGGGAGTTGCGGCAATTCTAGCCGGGAGTGCCTGTGTCGCCCTTCAGGTGAATCTTTCCCGCGCGGCATGGGCCCTGGCCTGGACCTCGAACCAGTTGTCGAAGTACGGCCGGCCGCCGTGCAG
>JANMXB010000408.1:0-6146 GCA_031380765.1 Pseudomonadota bacterium
GGGCTTCAGGCTATCGGCGGCTGGCGTGGTGAACATGTTCCCGCACACGACGCACGTGGAGTCGATCGCGCTGTTCGAGCGGACAGCGGCCTGAATCACGGACTTTCAGTTTACGAGAATGGCTGCTGTAGCCATTCTACAGACAATTTTGTACTGGTATCAGTACATTCAAGAGCGTGGAAGGCAATAAAAAAGGCGCCCACGGGCGCCTTTTTCACCGCCTTGCCGGGCGTCAGTCTTTCTCGCCAGTGAGCGCCATCAGCAGGGACAGCAAGTTGGCGAAGATGTTGAACAGGCTCATGTAGACGCCGGTCGTCGCCATCACGTAGTTGGTTTCGCCGCCCGTCACGATGCGCGACAGGTCGTGCAGCAGGAACAGCGAGAACACCACGATCACGGCCGACGAGATCGTCAGCGCGAGCGCCGGGATCTGCAGGAACATGTTGGCGAGCATCGCTACCAGCAGCACGATCATGCCGACGAACAGGAATTTGCCCATGAAGCTGAAGTCGCGCTTCGTCGTCGTCGCGATCGTCGCCATGACCGCCATCACAAGGCCCGTGCCGCCGGCCGCATAGCCGACAAGCGCCGGGCCGTTCTTGAGCGCGAGCGCCACGGTGAGGATCGGTCCCAGCCACCATCCGAGGAGACCGGTCATCAGCAGCAAGAGCGCCACGCCGAGGCCGCTGTTGCGGTTGGCCGCAATGGCGAACTGCAGGCCGATGACCCCGGCCAGCATTGCGAGCGAGATCATGATCGGGTGCTGCATCACAAGGCCGACCGTGCTCATGCCGACGAAGGCGCCGATGACGGTCGGGACCATGGTCAGCGCGAGCAGCAGGTACGTGTTGCGCAGGACCTTCTGGCTGTCTACGGAGTCGACAACGGGAGCGTAGCGAGGAGTGCCGCCGCCAAAGGCACTGTCGTTGTTCGGAACCGGTCTGAGTTCGGGTTGCATATTCCCTCCTGTGGGAAATCTCACGAGCGCAAATGTGCTCCCTGCCTAAGACTACCAAATCGGGGTGAAGTTTCAAACCTCAATTCCCGCCGGATCAAGGCATTGCGCTTCGTAATGAGTCTACCCGGTTAAAATGGGGGTATTCGATGTTATTTCAAGGGAAGGGTGGCAGAGTGGTCGATTGCACCGGTCTTGAAAACCGGCAAGGCGAAAGCCTTCGTGGGTTCGAATCCCACCCCTTCCGCCAGTTTGCCGGGATCGCAGGCTACGATAACCAAAGGAGGGACGATCATGCCAAACGAGCAAGGAGAGTTCGAAAGCGGTATCAAGAAAAGCGGGATTGCTGTTGCGGTAGCGTTGCTGCTGGCGGGATGCGCAACGCCCACGGTCGTGCAAAGCGTGCAGCCGAACGACGGCCAGTTGAACTGCGAAGAATTGCAGAAAGCATTGACCGAGGCCGAGAAACTCGGCAACGAAGCGGAAGGCAAGAGGGGTTCCACAGGCGGCAATGTGGTGAAAGGTTTTCTCTTCTTTCCGGCCCTGCTGGTCAGCAACGCCAACGTGAACGATGCAGTCAAGGCCGCCGAGGCCCGAAAGACTCACCTGACGGGCCTCATGAGCCAGAAAAATTGCAAAGTCGCGCCGCCCAAGGAGCCCGCCAAAGGCGCAAAGTAAACGCTGGGAACTATCTCCGCTCGGTCCATGGCGACTTCACTCCCATGCCCTTGACGTAAGCGGCAAACTCCCCGGCCGGCAGCGCCGGGCTTCAAGCCGGCAGCGTCAGCGGACCGCGCGCGGGGCCGGCCTCGGCAGGCCCTCCAGCACGCGCATCACTGCTTGCTTGCGTACTGCTGCAAGATCGTGGCTCGACGCATCGCTTCCGTCCGGCTCGATTTTCGCCAGCTTGTCGAACAGCGCCAGCGCCTGCCGCGCGTCGTACCCGGATGCGACCAGGATAGCGGCCCCGATCGCGTCCGCCTCGCGTTCCTGCAACCGCGCCGTGGGCTGGAACAGGAACGCGTATGCATCCTGGGCATAGAACGCAAGCAGGGCGGTGCCCGCGGTGGGGGCGTGCTCCTTGCCCAGGGTTTCAGCCATGAAGGAAAGTTTTTCGGAGGGATGGCCGGCCGCGAGGTGCGCGACTTCGTGCGCCAGCAGGAGCGCCACTTCGTCGGCGGTGAGGGCGAGCCGGCGCACGAATCCTGCGTCGACCAGCACAGTACCGCCCGGGAACGCGACGGCGCCATGGCCGAACCCATCGATCAGCAGCGCCGTCCAGGGCGAACCGGCATAGTTCGGGAAAAGCTTCGCAGCTGCGGCGCCGACTGAGGCCATTACCGTGTCGATCCGCGCATTCCAGACCGGATCGCGGTCCAAAGTGTTGTCTTTTAGCGCCTTGCGCACATAGCTCGCACCGAGCGAGCGCCAGACCGCGGACGTGTCCTGCTCAGGATAGGCTGACGGGTTCAGGTACCGCACCCCGGCCGGCGCTTGCGCGTGACAAAAGCCGGCAATCAGCAGCAAAGCCGCCGCCATGCGGATTCGTTTCATGGCCCCCCCATGAGCATCGCGCATTTTTACCAGAAAGCAGCGGCGCAGGACAGCGCCGTGCAATCCGGGCCGCAGCCCAAGGCAGGACGCCGCGGTTACGCGCTGGGGGCGTTGCGTGAATTACGGCGCAGCAGGGACGTCTGCGCCACGGTCCGGTGCTGGAGCGCTCCGGACCCCGAAATCGAAGCTCCTAGCGTGTCCCGGTCGTGCCCGCCGTCGTCGCGGGGGTGCTGGCGTTATTGTCCGAAGCCGCCGCAGCGATGGCTGCAAGGGCAAGCGCCGCAAGAGCGAGAGCCCCGATGCCTATTCCACCCACTGCCCCTCCGACTGCCGCACCCGCACCCGCGCCCCCACCCGCACCGGCGCCCGGCTGCGGCGACTGCGCCACTACCTGAGTCGACACAAATATGCACGCCAGTGCCAATCCGATGATTTTCTTCACTTTAAAGCTCCTGTGGTTGCGGACTGCAAATGGGTCCGGGCGCATTGTCAAAGCCCTGAGACATTCGTTCTGTACGATACATCACATAGCGGACGCAGGCAAGGCCTCCGCGGCCCATCCTGACGCAAGGTCTCGCGCCATCATAGTGTAACAATGAAATACGTAGACCGAATCCCAGTGGGGATGTCCTGTCGGTTACATTTTCATTTTTGGCATTGATGGCGGTTGCCGTCCGTCGCAGCCACGTCGGCCGGCGCGGCACCCGGCACCCAGGGGTCGGTGCGCGATTAAAATCGCGGGATGCAGAAGCTA
Organism: Pseudomonadota bacterium; assembly: GCA_031380765.1. Taxonomy (GTDB): domain Bacteria; phylum Pseudomonadota; class Gammaproteobacteria; order Burkholderiales; family SG8-39; genus SZAS-79. The sequence goes on from JANMXB010000408.1 coordinate 3,264, forward strand.
ACCCCGCTGGCCGAGCAGGCCGCCCATTTGCTCAAACAACGCAAGGAAACGATCGCGGTCGCCGAGTCATCGACGGGCGGCTTGATCGCGGCGGCGCTGCTCGCCGTGCCTGGGGCCTCGGCGTATTTTCTCGGGGGCGCGGTCGTCTATACGCGCCAGGCGCGGCGCGTGTTGATGGACATTCCCGACACTGCCGTTGCCGGGATGCGCTCGGCGTCGGAACCTTACGCGTGTTTGCTTGCCCGCACGGCGCAACAGCGATTCTCGGCAACATGGGGCCTTGCCGAAACCGGTGCGACGGGCCCCACCGGTAACCGTTATGGCGACGCCGCCGGGCATTCCTGCCTGGCGCTGGCGGGCGCGACCGAATTTGCACTGACCCTGGAAACCGGGAAGACCGACCGGCAGGAAAACATGCGGCTTTTTGCCGCTGAGGCATTGCGGCTGCTGATCGCGCAGTTGAACCGATGACCGGCGAGGAGCCAGAACTGTCCGCGCTTCGGGTCCTGCGCGAGACCTTCGGGTTCGCCGGTTTTCGCGGCCCGCAGGAGGAGATCGTCCGGCATGTCGTCTCGGGGGGCGACGCCCTGGTGCTGATGCCGACCGGCGGCGGGAAGTCGCTGTGCTATCAGGTTCCTTCGCTCCTGCGCGCGGGCACGGGGATCGTGGTGTCGCCGCTGATCGCGCTGATGCAGGACCAGGTCGCCGCGCTGAAGCTGTCCGGCGTGCGCGCGGCGTTCCTGAATTCTTCGCAGGACGCCGCGACCGCGCGCGCGGTCGAGCGGTCGCTCCTCGCGGGCGAACTGGATGTGCTGTACATCGCTCCGGAGCGGCTTACCACGCCTCGCTGCCTCGACCTGCTTTCGCAAACCCGCATCGCCGTCTTCGCAATCGACGAAGCGCATTGCGTGTCGCAGTGGGGCCACGATTTCCGCCCGGAGTACCTGCAGCTCTCCATCCTGCACGAGCGCTTTCCCGCCGTGCCGCGTATCGCTCTCACGGCAACGGCCGACCCGCAGACCCGCACCGAGATCGCCTCCCGGCTTCGACTGCAGGATGCGCGGGTTTTTGTCTCCAGTTTCGACCGGCCGAACATCCGCTACACGATTGTCGACAAAGCCGATTCTTCGCGCGCGCAGCTTCTGCGCTTCATCCGCGGCGGGCATTCCGGCGAGGCGGGCATCGTCTATTGCCTTTCGCGCCGCAAGGTCGACGAGACCGCCGCTTGGCTCACGGGGCAGGCAGTGAACGCGCTGCCTTACCACGCAGGCATGGACAGTGAATCGCGCACGCAGAATCAAGCCCGGTTCCAGCGCGAAGAGGGCGTCGTCATGGTGGCGACCATCGCGTTCGGCATGGGCATCGACAAACCCGACGTGAGGTTTGTGGCGCATCTCGACCTTCCGAAAAGCATGGAGGGTTACTACCAGGAGACTGGCCGCGCGGGCCGCGACGGCTTGCCGGCCGATGCGTGGATGGCCTATGGCCTCGGGGATCTCGTGCTGCAGCGCCGGCTGATCGAGCAGTCGGAGGCGAGCGAGGAATTCAAGCGCGTTTCGGGCGCCAAGCTCGATGCGTTGCTCGGCTTGTGCGAAACGGCCACGTGCCGGCGGGTGCGCCTGCTCGGGTATTTCGGCGAGGACAGCCGTCCTTGCGGCAACTGCGACACCTGCCTCGAACCGCCACAGACGTGGGACGCCACCGGCGAGGCGAGGAAAGCGCTGTCGGCGATTTATCGCACCGGGCAGCGATTCGGCGCGGTGCATCTCATCGACGTGCTGCGCGGCAAAGGCAGCGAGCGGGTCAGCCGCTGGAATCACGACAAGCTTGGCGTATTCGGCATCGGCGCCGACTTGGATGAAGTCGCGTGGCGGAGTGTGTTCCGCCAGCTCGTTGCGATGGGGTTTGCGCATGTCGACCACGAGGCGCACGGCGCGTTGAAGCTCTCCGCGGCCAGCCGCGCGGTGCTCAAGGGCGAACAGTCCGTCGAGATGCGCCGCGTCGTTGCGCGCAATAAAGCCGTGCCTGCCGCTCGCGCGAGCGTCGCCACCGCTCTTTCGGTCGACGAAATGGGGCTGTTCGAGCGGCTCAAGGCGTGGCGCGGCGCCGAGGCCCGCACTCAGGCTGTTCCGGCGTATGTCGTTCTGCACGACAGCACGCTCGCGCAGATCGCGCGCGACCGGCCGTGCAACCTCGATGCGCTGGGCGGCATCGGCGGGATCGGCGCGAAGAAGCTGGAGAAGTACGGCGCCGCATTGCTCGGGCTGGTGGGCGCGGACCAGACGAAACCCTATGAAAACATGGCGTAAAACACCCGTTTCGCGCTAGAATCTGCGGCTTTTTCGCCCTTACATGAGTTTCGCGGATTCAGCATGGCCCTGATAGTCCAAAAGTACGGCGGCACCTCCGTCGGCTCGGTCGAGCGCATCAAGAACGTCGCGAAGCGCGTCGCCAAGTGGCGGGCCGCGGGCCACGACGTGGTGGTGGTCGTCTCGGCGATGAGCGGCGAGACCAACCGGCTGATCGGCCTGGCCAAGGAAATCCAGCCAATTCCCGATCCGCGCGAGCTCGACCAGGTTGCGTCGACCGGCGAGCAGGTGACGATCGGCCTGGCCGCAATCGCGCTGCAGGCGCTGGGCCACAAGGCGCGCAGCTACACCGGTGCCCAGGTCCGCATCCTCACTGACGATGCCTATACGAAAGCGCGCATTATCTCGATTGACGAGGACCGCATCCGCAAGGACCTCGGAGAGGGCTACGTCGTCGTCGTTGCGGGTTTCCAGGGCGTCGACAACAACGGCGTCATCACCACGCTTGGGCGCGGCGGCTCCGATACCACGGGTGTGGCGCTCGCGGCCGCGCTCAAGGCCGCCGAATGCCAGA
>JANMXB010000419.1:0-3542 GCA_031380765.1 Pseudomonadota bacterium
CGATAAGGCCCCGCCCGCTCGAAGATGCCAGAAGCGCACCGGCAAACGCGAAGACCAGGGCACCCAACACCACGAGTGCGCCCGCCAAGGGCGCATCTGTAGCCGCCCGTGGAGCCATTAGGTGAGCGACGTGGACGGCCAGAAACACGGCTCCGGCAGGCTGCACGACGTCAGACCAATACCAGACCAGCTTGTCCCGGACCCGCAGAAAGCTGCGATGCATGAGGAGCAGGGCAACGAGCAGGCAGGCCGCATTCATCGCGATCCAGACGTAGCCCGCGGCAAAGACGCCAAACGATGACACGCCGAAATACAGCGCCGGAACAAACACAAGGAGAATCACTCCATAGCTCATCACCAGACTTCTCGAGTGGCCCAAGGCAACCTGCAAATTGCTCGGAATGCTCATCAGGCCGTTAAGCGCGTAGCCGACGGTCAGCAAAGTGAGCAACGGCGCTGTCGCGCCGACCACAAGCGGATCCCGAACCCAAAGGGACAGGATGAATTCCGAAAAAATCGCCAGGACCATGGCAAAAGGCACGACGATCAAGGTCATCCACTGTGAGAACTGCCGATACGCCTTGACCAGCCGCGGGCGATCGCCGAGCGCGGCCAATTCGGAAAGCCTGGGATAGGCAACGCTCGCGATCGGCAGCACCAGCAGGCCAAGGCTCCCCGCAAGCATGCTGGCAAGGGAATAGCAACCGAACTCGCTCAGCGGCAACATCCTCGACAGCAGGACCTTGTCGGTTTGCATCAATAGCAACGCGAAGAATGAAATGATCGCCAGGCCGGAGGAGAATCGCCATATCGAACGCAATGCCGCGATCGAAAAATGGGCGCCTGCCGGAAACAGCAAAAGCCGCCACGACTTTCGGAACATGACGAACAGCTCGACCAGCGCAATGCTCCCCTGAAAAATAAAAAACGCATCGATGGTCGGCGCTATCCAGATCAGCACGAGCAATACGCCCGCGGCTTGAATCGTCGCAAAGAATGCGCTCGACAGGTTCAACCAGGTGAGCTCCTGCATACCTGTCAATACGCCCCGGTACAGGCTCGATACGAAGCGGATTGCGACGATGGCTCCCATTACCCGAACCGCTGCAATGACAGAGTCTTCCGGCAGACTCCTCAACACAAGCCAGTCCCTTGCTATCCATGGCGCGACAGCGAAGATCGACATGACGAGGAGCAGCCCTATGCAGAGAAAGATCGTTTCGACTGTCCGCAGAAGCTCACGCACCTGGCCGATGCTATTGACGCCCGCCTTGAATCTCGCCAATTCGCGGGTCATTGTCGGCGTCAAACCGATATTGAGGAGTGAAAGCAGGACTTGAAGCGAGGCATAGACGCCGATCAGCCCGAACGCCTCGATCCCCAGGTATTTGATGTACAAAGGCACAAAGGCGATCTGAATGATCCCGACCCATGCACTGCCCAGGTAGTTGGCCAGGATGTGGCGTTTTACCGACATGTGCGCGATGCGTCCGCTAGCGATCGGGGTCCGAGGCTGCTGACTGTAATGTCTCCTTGTGCAATGAAACGATCTCGCGCAGGAACTGAACGAGCCCCACCTGGCCAAGACCGACAGCGCCGTGCATGAGCATCTGCCCGGTGCCCTGCGCGACTTCCCTGCCGGCACCGGGTTCGACGACATAGAAACCGTCTTCGCGCAACTGGCGGATGTTCCTGCCGACGCCAGGGTTGTCCCACATTGCGCAGTTCATCGAGGGGAAGAGCACTACGGGTGCGCTGGTAGCGGCAACTGTCAGGGACAGGAGATCCGAACAGGCGCCTTGGGCAATCTTATGAAGCGTATGCGCGGAGGCCGGCAGCACCACGACCAGGTCCGCCGCCTGCGCCAGTTGCACGTGGGGTACGTTCATATCGCCCTTCAGCGAAAACGTATCGGTCCATGCCCGCGCTCCGAGATATTCGATTGCCTCGGGTTTTACCAGATTGAGCGCCGCGTCAGTCAGGATCACGTCAACTTTTTCCGCTACATGGCTCAGCAATTCCAGCACGAGAGGCACGACCTGCAACGATGCGATTGCGCCCGTAATTCCAAGCACGAGATGCTTGACGGGCCGCGGGATCTCTCGCGCCGCGGGAAGGATTTTTTCCAATACCGGCTTGGGGGCGTGCAGCAGGACTTTCTGATCGACCAGGAATGCCCGCCTCTCCGCCCCCAGGATATCGTCGACCTCCTCTTGCGTGACCGGTGCGGCTGAAATCTGCATCGCGCGCGAAATCGCCTGTACGTCGACGCCCGCCATGGCGACCGGCGATTCGCCCGGACGCAGGAAGTAGCAACTGTCGGCCCGCGCTGTCATCGCAATTGCCGGATTGCGCATAAGGAAAAATTTCATCGGGGATTCACCGGTTCCGCCTCATGAACAGTATGACAGCCAATGGACAATGGGGCATCCTCTGGCCGACGCGGGGTTCGCGTGGCAAAAATGTCACGCGGGCGGCCACAACAGCGCGCGCAACTGTTGGAACCTGCGGTCCGAATGGCGCGTCGCGCGCAGGCTCGACAGCCGAAAGCCCCCGCTACGGATATTGAAATAAAGGATCAGAACTACGGTCCGGAGCCTCCTGTAGACCAGCGCGCCGCGCGAAAGATCGCTGCCCGGCAGGGGCGCAGTCCAGCTGCGGACGCGGTCGCGCAGGTGATCCAAGATCCGCCGCAGGTCCCCGGAAAGCAGCAGTGTAACCACCGGAAGCGGATGCGTAATGCGATCGCCTTCCCACAGCTGACTCCATATCAACGGGGCAGATCTGAGCTTTTTCTCCGCGGAGATCGCCTCCAATGCGCGTTGCGGGATATCGGCTCCCAGCCATTCGGAAGCCAAAGCCAGAGTGCATGCAAGGAGAGGGCGCGATGGGGGGTCGCATTCGGCGACAAATTCCGGCCAACGCATCAACGCCCTGTTTTTCTCCACGAAGAGACGCACGTCCAGCAACCACATCAAACCGTGCTCGAATCCGTGCCTCGCCAGGTGAAAGCAGATGTGCCGCAATGCGGTGTGCGGATCCAGGGCCGGAACCTCTATGCCATCCCTGCCTCGGATTTCAATGCATTTTCCCCAAGGAGGGACTTGATACCCGGAATACATTTCCAACTGCGTATGGACTTCGAGCAAGAGCGCGGTATCACCGATCTTCTTCAGAAACGTGCCCTCTTCATGCACGGAGTCGCCGACAATCGGAGTTTGGCCTTCCCGGGGAACGCGGCCTGCAAATCCCAGGTCGGTCAACGCACGATAAACGCGGGCCATATCCGCGTCCCGGACGCACAGGTCGATATCGCTCATGGGGCGGGTCGAGGGATCGGGATAAACCGACCGCTGCAGGACAGCCCCCTTCACCACGATGAGGGGAATAGACTCGTTTCGAAACTTCTCCAGGATCTGGCGCAGTTCTGCGGACCACCTCAGGTTTCTCAGGCCGGCAGCACGCCTCGCCGCGGAAAGCTCCAATTGCACGAAATCCGGGACTGCCGCCGAAAACGCGCCGGTTTGACAGACCCAATGCAG
>JANMXB010000425.1:0-1959 GCA_031380765.1 Pseudomonadota bacterium
GACACCTGCACTACCGGCACATCCGCTTCGGGATACATGATCACCAAAGGCGTGAACGTGCCGTGGTCGAACCCCTGCTGTGGATCGAGCTTTGCCTGGAGGCCTGCCGCGACGATCAGGTCGCGCACGCGCGAAGCGAGCCCCGGCGAACCTGGCGCGCTGTATTTGACGTGATAGGTGTGCTCGGGAAAGCCCGTGTAGTCGTACACCATCGGCTGTTTCGGGCTCGCCATGACGCTGAACAGGCTTTCCTCCCAATGGCCCGAAATGACCAGCACTGCCTTGGGCACCACGCCGATCTGGCGCGGAATGTCCTTGAGCGACGCTTCGAGAACGTGCAAGGCCTTGCGGCGGTCTTCCATGTAGGGCCACGGCCCGCCGCCATGGGAGATGAAATAGGTGGGGAGCCTGGTCATGGTTTTTTCCTGGGGGAGTCTCAACCAGATGCGGTCGATCGGGCCGGAATTCAAGGCGCAGCCGCGCGGCGCTCCTGGCCGCGTCCCAGCGCCAGCGCAAGTGCGAACCACACCCCGGCCACCGGCACCGTGAGGAACGAGATCATCGGAAGGTCCATGCCGCCCTTTTCGCGCAGGACGGAGAAAAGCCATCCGTTTGCCGCGTCGGCGCCGCGGAAAACCACGATGTCGATGACGTTCTTGGCCTTGTACTTTTCCTCGCGGCCAAGCACCGTGAAGAGCACCTCGCGCGCGGGATTGGAGAGCGCAAAGTTGGTGGCGCGCTGCAGCGCCTGGAAGCCGATCACTACAAAAAGCCCGGGGGCGAAACCCAATGTGAGGAACCCCAGGGCGAAGACCAGCGGCAGCGCGGCGGCGGCCGCGCCCACGCCGAAACGCTGGATCAGCCGGCCGGTGGCAAAGAACTGCACCAGGATGGTCAGCACGCCGATCGCAAGGTCGATGGTCGCAAAGATCCGCGTGCGCACCGCCGGGTCATCCGACGCCGCGCGCACGATGTCGGCCTGCTGGAAGTAAAGGAAGGTCCCGGCCAGGGACAGCAGCGACACCCACAGCGCGATGCCGGCCAGATACGGCGAGCGCAGGACCAACGCCAATCCCGCAAGCCAGCCGCCGCCGATGGCGCCGGCATCGGCGGGCTTTGCAGCGGTGGGGGCCTGCGGCGCCGCGGCTTCGAGCCGGTGGGCGCAGACCACGGCCAGCTCCAGCAGGAGCGCGGCCACGATCAGCAGGTTTACCGGCCCCAGCGGCACGGCCAGCAGCACGGTTACCGCGGGTCCCAGCAGCGCGCCGGCCGATCCACCCGCGGCGATGAAGCCGAACAGGCGCTTGCCCGATTCGCTAGTCCACACGTCGGCCATGAAGGACCAGAACACCGAGACCGCGAACAGGTTGAACACGCTGATCCAGACGAAGAACACGCGCGCGCCGTGCAGCTTCTCGTAGCCGAGCGTCAGCATCACCCAGAAGATCGCGATGTTCAGGACGAAGAAATGGTAGACGAGCGGCACGAAGCGCTTGCGCGGCAGGCGCGCCACCACGGCGCCGAACACCGGCACGGCCGCGAGCATGACGACGAACGTCGCGGTGAACAGCCATTGCAGGTTCCTCACGCCGCCCGCGATGCCCATTTCGTCGCGCAGCGGGCGCAGGACGTAGTAGCCCGCCAGCAGGCAGAAAAAGTACGCGAACGACCAGAGCAGCGCACGCGCCTCGCCGGGGCGAACCTCGACCACCCGCGCCAGCCCGCGAAAATTAAATGGGGTCAGAGTCGATTTTCCACAAAGATTGCGGCGTCATCGGGAAAGCTCCTTCAGCGAGGGTGCGGACAGGATACGGCACAAAAATTTGCACGCGCGCATTCGTTCGCGTACGCTTTGCGTTGGGGGTAAACAGGACCCCCGGGAAGATATTCCCTCCAAGACGGTGCCCCGTCCAGATCCTGTGAGCGTTTTGCGCAATGTGTGGGCACTGTCGAAACCAC
>JANMXB010000427.1:0-1579 GCA_031380765.1 Pseudomonadota bacterium
GGTGTTCCTGGTCGAAGCGCGCCCCGATCCGAAGGATGCCGCCAGGCTTCATCCGGGCCAGCCGGTGGACGTGAAGGTTGCGGCCAAGTGAATGGCGGCGCCGCGCCGCTGGCCATCGATGTCCAGGGCCTGAACAAAAGCTTCGGCGGCAAGCACGTCGTCAAGGACCTCTCGCTCAAGGTGCGGCGCGGCGAGATCTACGGCTTCCTGGGACCCAACGGCAGCGGCAAGACGACCTCGATCCGAATGCTGTGCGGCCTGCTCACGCCGGATTCAGGCTCCGGAACCTGCCTGGGGTACGACCTCCTCACCCAGACCGCCGCGATCAAGCGCGAAGTCGGCTACATGACCCAGCGGTTCTCATTGTGGGAAGACCTGACGATCCGCGAAAACCTCGATTTTGTCGCCCGCATGTACGGGATGCGCGGGCGGCGCGAGGCGGTGGCAAAGGCGATCGCACAACTGGGGCTGGAAGCGCGCGCCGGCCAGCTTGCGGGCTCGCTCTCGGGCGGCTGGAAGCAGCGCCTCGCGCTGGCCGCCTGCATGTTGCACGAACCCAGGCTGCTCCTGCTGGATGAACCGACCGCGGGCGTCGATCCCAAGGCGCGGCGCGAATTCTGGGAGGAGATCCACACCCTCGCCGCAACGGGCGTCTCGGTCCTGGTGTCGACGCACTACATGGACGAAGCCGAGCGATGCCATCGCCTGGCCTACATTGCGTACGGCCGGCTGCTGGCGACCGGCACGGTCGAGGAAGTCATCGCCGCACAGGGGCTCACGGCGTATTCGGTGACCGGGCCCGCTCTTGCGCAAGACGCCGGGTCGCTGCGCTCGCAGGACGGCGTGGACCAGGTAACGCAGTTCGGCAATACGCTTCACGTGACGGGCAAGGATGCCGGGGCGCTGGCGGCTGTGGCGGCGCGATTGGGCGGCGATGCGGCGCACCGGTGGGAGACGGTTGCACCGGGGCTCGAGGATGTGTTCATCACGCTCATGAGCGGCAGCGAGGACAACTTCCAGTGAAGACCGCCGCCGGCGGCCTGTCGTGGTCCCGCTGGATGGGGATCATCGTCAAGGAGTTCATCCAGCTCAAACGCGATCGCCTCACGTTCGGCATGATCGTCGGCATCCCGGTGCTGCAGCTGCTGCTGTTCGGGTTTGCGATCAATGCCGATCCCAAGCACCTGCCGACCGCGGTATTGGCCGCGGATTCGAGCCCCTATGCGCGCAGCCTGGTGGCGGGATTGCAGAACAGCGGCTACTTCAGGCTGGAGCGGACCATCACGAGCCAGGCGCAAGCCGAAGACCTGCTGGCCAAGGGCGTCGTCCAGTTCGTGGTCACTATTCCCGAAGGCTTCGGCCGGCGTCTGGTGCGCGGCGACAGGCCCGTGGTGCTGGTGGAGGCCGACGCGACCGACCCGAGCGCCACGGGCAATGCGATCGCAGCCCTGCTCCAGATCGGGTCGGTTGCGCTCGCGCGCGACCTGCGCGGGTCGTTCGCCGAATTGCAGCCGGCCGCGGCGCCCTTCGAGCTTCGCATCCACCGGCGCTACAACCCCGAGGGCATCACGGCCTACAA
>JANMXB010000229.1:0-1949 GCA_031380765.1 Pseudomonadota bacterium
CGATGCGACAGTGGCGCACGAATGGGGGCGCCTCTCGGGTGAACTCGCGCGTCGCGGCAGGTCCACTTCGATGGCCGATGGACTGATCGCCGCAACGGCGCTCGTCCACGGCTTAAAGCTCGCGACGCGCAATGTCGCCGAATTCAGGCCATTCGAAGCACAGGTCGTGAATCCCTGGAAGGTTTGAAGGGCTTCGTTAGCCGGTCATCTCGGTATGGAGCATCGCGCGCGGGCTGGCCTGGCGCAGGAATCGAGACGCGACCGTCGTCGATCGGCTACGTCAACTCAGCGAGATGATCTGATTCAGGCGTTCGCAGACCTGCACAAACAGGGGATCCGACAGCGACTTGAGCGGGTGCGCCTTTGTACCGCGCATGCGCCAGTCGAAAGACTTGGGCTGGTGACAAAGGACATAGCTGATCTTCGCCGGCTTGCGTCCTGCCGCCTTTCCGACGGGCACGGCAAAGGGATTGTCGGCGTTGTATTCTGCGGTCGTCATCGGCAATCCGATTACCAGCGAGGTTTTCTCGTTGAAGATGCGCGGCGACAGCACCAGAAACGGATGGACATCGCGCATTTCGCGGCCGGCTTGCGGATTGCAATTGATCCAGATGACGTCCCGCCGGTTCGGCGCCCAGGGACTGCGTTTCCTGGTTGCGGATCGTGTTGCTGCTACCAACGCTCGGCTCCAAGGGCCGGGGTTGCGGGCACGACGTCGCCTCCGTGTCGCGCCGGATCGACGCGGGCCAGCCGCTGCTCCAGGGTCAGATGCACATCGGTGACCGGCCTGATCACCACCTGGCCACCCTCGACCGAAACGCGAACGCGCTGGTCGACATGCAGATGTGCCTCGCGGGCGACGGCCGCCGGCAATCGGACGCCGAGATTGTTGCCCCATTGCTTGATATCCAGAACCGCTTCGGTCATGTCAGCTCCTGAAACGCACTTTTCTGGCCCATGTATAGACGGAAGTTTAAACTTTGGCGTCGCAGTGCGCAACAGGCGTATTTCGGGCCGCCGGATTGCGATACCGCCTCTGCGCGGAATGGCCGCCCGCAGAGGCGGTGGCTCGCGCTCATCAACCCTGCGGATACTGCCCCGTGGTTCCCGCACGCACCCGCACCAGGCCCAGCAGGCTTTCGGTAAACGGCGCGGCGACTCCGGCCTGCTTGGCAATGTCGAGCGTCCCGCTGAGCAGTCCGTCGATCTCCAGCGCCTTGCCGGCTTCCATGTCCTGCAGCATCGAGGTCTTGAAGACACCCAGCACGCGCGCCATGTCGATGCGCGCCTCAGGATCGATGTCGGCATCGACACCCACAGCGCGCCCGATGGCGAGCACCTCGCGCATGACCGACACCATGAAGCCTTTCAGCATTGGGTCGCCGATCATGCGGTCGGCGGTGGCGAGCGTTAGCGCGGACACCGGGTTGAAGCTCACGTTGCCAAGGAGCTTCACCCAGAAGTCCTTCTCGATGAATCCGCTGGTGATGCATTCGAAGCCGGCGGCGGCAAAGGCCTCGGCGATGCCTTTCGTGCGCGACGAGTTCTTGCCGCCGGGCTCCCCCACGATGAGTTTCTGGCCCATGTTGTGGCTGACAAGACCGGGTTCCGGCACGGAGGCTGCGCAATGAATCACGCAGCCGACGATTCTGTCGGTGGGCATGGACCGAGCGAGCTTGCCACCGGGATCGAGGCTTTCCAGGCGAAGCTTGCCCCCGCCGTACGCGAGCTTGTCGAAAAACCACCACGGCACGCCGTTCATTGCGGTGACAATCGACGTCCCGGGTCCGAGCAGCGGCGCGATCGTGCGCGCGACTTCCGGCAGGCTCTGGCCTTTGACCGTGACGACCACGTAGTCCTGAACGCCCAGCTTTGCGGGATCGCTGTCGGCGCGCGGATGGGTCGTCAGGATCTCGCCGGTCGCATTGGTGCGAATGCGCAGGCCCTTC
>JANMXB010000431.1:0-3446 GCA_031380765.1 Pseudomonadota bacterium
CACGGCCCCACGATCGCGCGCGAGGAAAGCATCCTGGTCGAGATCTACGACGGCCCCCATTACCCGCAGGTGCCCGACTGGTACACCGACGCGCAAGATGCGCGCTGAGCCCAGGGCCTACGACCAGAAGGTCTGGGCCCCAAACCGCGAGGCGGTCGTCGCCTGGTACGGCGAAGAGAGCGGGTCAAAAGTGCGAAAGTCGGGTCAGAGTCGACTTCTTTCGCGCCGATCCATGTCCACGTCCACGGAGGGCGCTGGACGCTGTTTTCCAAGGACGAGGAATCGTTCATCGCGCCCGTATTCGTCGAGGCGGCGGCGATCTGCATCGTTATCGGTTTCTCGAACATCCTGAAAGTGCGCATCCCCGAGATGGTCGAGCAGGTCAAGCGTGCGCTCCTGACCAACTGGCAGAAAGAATTCGGCCTGCCCGCCAATGTGGTGAAGAGCGCGCTGCTGATCTCGGGGACGCTAGTCTACGGCGAGAAGGAGACGCCCGAGTTCAAGCGCCAGCCCAGGGCGCTTGCAGAAGCGCTCGCGGCGGCCGGCAAGCCCGTGAGGCTCGTCGAGATTGCCGGCGTGAACCACTTCGAAGTCCTGCAGCAGTTCGGCGACGCGAAAAGCGAGCTGGCGCGGCTTGCGCTGGGGCTGATGGCGCTCGCCTGATCGACTTTCAGCGCGGCGCCGGATTCGCCGGCTGCGCGCCGAACGCGGGGCTGGAAGCCGCCGCCTGCCCGATGATCGCCGCGTCCTCCGGCAACAGGAAACCGGCATCCTGCAAGTCGAGCGCCGCTATGCGGATGCGATTCACATAGTCGTCGCGGTTGAGGTAACGCTCCGCGATCGAGAGACGCGCGTCGCCCGCCGCCTCCCGCTGCGCCTTCGTCGCCGCGAACGCCGCATACGAGCCGACCAGCGAGCAGCTGAAGCTCTGCGGCCGGTTCTGGCCGACATGCGTGCCCATCGGCGCGACGAGGTCGGGCAGGCGCACGCCGCCGATCGCGTTGCCATCCGGGTCGCGCAGCGGCACCTGGATCACGGCGCCCGGCAGGTGCGCGGGCGCGCGCAGTGCCGGGGGCTCGGCGCCCGCGGCTTCGAGGGGCATCAGGCGGTTCGACGGCGGATCGGCGTTGATGGCCACCCAGGCGTCCAGGCGGATCAGCGCGGCGCGCGACACGGGCGTCCAGTCAAGGCGTCCCTGCGGCAACGCGCAGCCGGCCGGCGGCTTCGCGACGAGCACGTGCGGCGCGCCGGCGATGTCGTACATGCGCACGTTCGCCGGGATCGGCCGGTCGGCGGCGCCGGCCGGTCCGGTGCGGCCCAGGGACGCGCGCAACGAGTAGTAGTCGGTCACCGAATTGATGAGGATCATCTTCGGCGGCACTTCGCCGCGCGCCTCCACCCTGGCAACGATGTCGCCGATGGTGAGCGGGTCCTCGTTGACGCCGCGATACTCCGGATCGGCGAAGCTCGGCGAGCCGTTGGCGCTCGATTCGGGTCCCGTGCCGGTCTGCAGGATCGGCAGCAGGCCCGCGGCCGAAACGAAGACGTGCATGCCGTCGAACACGCGCCGCCCCGCGGCCCTGTTGAAGCCGTTGAGCAGGAACGTCTTGAGGTAGCGGCCGGTCTGCGACTTGCCGCTGGCGAGGGTGCGGCTCACCTTGCCTTTGAGCGGGTTGGGCGTGCCGGCGGAATCCGCCGCGGCGTGCGCGAGGAAGTCCGCCGTGTCGCGCATGATTGCGAACCCGGCGCCTTCCACATAGCGCTTTTTGCCGTCCGCGTCGGCGAACGAAGGCAGCTCGGCGCCCTGGCCGAGTTCCCAGTACACCTCGGCCACGCTGTAGCCGTAGTCCTGCAGGAACCCGGTGCCCTGCTCGAAGGTGCCGGAACCGAAGGGCTCGTCGCGCGGCGAGTTGTACAGCGCAAGCGCATAGGCGCGCCCGCGGTTGGGCACGTCGACCAGCAGGGTGCCGTTGCCGCGCGCGGTTTCGCCCGGCATCACGAGGACGATGCGCGCCGCGAAATCGACCCTGCCGCGAGCGTTTCGCGGGGCCCGGTCCAGGCCCGGAATGGCTTCCTGCGGCGACAGGTCCCCGTGGACCCTGCCTTGCCAGATTACGTAGTCGCCGGCGCGAAAGGAGCCATAGGCGGCTTTCGACGTAATCTCGAGGCGGGTGACCTCTGCGCCCGCAGTGAGCGCGAGCATTGAAGCTGCAAGTGTCGCGGCGACGCGCAAGAAACGATTCGGCATAGTCAGAACTCCTTTTCTAATTTGGAAAATATGTTGTCGTTACATCGGCTTCCAGAGCCAGTCTTACGGAACATAAGTTTGACTATCTAGCCCAACACCGTCACCACGACCGTGCGCGCATGCGGGTGGGTGCGGTGTTCCCACAGGTAGATGCCCTGCCAGGTGCCGAGCATCAACCTGGCGTTTCCCACCGGCACGCTGACCGAGGTTCCACTCAGCACGCTGCGCGCGTGCGAGGCCATGTCGTCATCGCCTTCCGCGTCGTGCCGATACGCCGGATCGCCATCCGGCGCCCAGCGCCCGGCCAGCGTTTCGAGGTCGAGCAGCACGTCCGGGTCGGCGTTCTCGGTGATCATCAGCGAGCAACTGGTGTGCTGCACGAAGACCTGAGCGACGCCGGTCCCAATCCCGGAGGCGGCGACGATCCGCGCGACTTCACTTGTAATGTCGGTTGTGCCCCGGCCGCGCGTGCGGATGTCGAAAGTCTGCTGATGGGCCATCAACTGAGTTTATAGTGGAACGGTGAGTTCCGACCCAACCTCCGTTGCCGTCGACTGCGCCACCTGCCGCGCCTGCTGCTGCCGGCTCGAGGTGATCCTCATGGGCGAGGACGATCCGCCGGAGGAATTCGTCGCTACCGACCGCTGGGGCGGGCAGGTCATGGCGCGGCTGGAGGACGGCTGGTGCGCGGCGCTCGATCGCGACACGATGCGATGCACGATCTACGCACGGCGGCCGGGCGTATGCCGCGCATTCAAGATGGGCGGCGACGACTGCATCGTCGAGCGCGACACCTTCCTCCTCAAGCCTCCGCGATCTTCTCCCCGCCGAGCGCCTTGACGAGATCCGCGAGCAGCAGTGCGAGCTCACCCGTCATGAGCGCGAAGTCGATTTCGAATTTGTCTTCCTCGTCGACCTTTTCGTCGCCCGTCCGATCGTTGTCCTCGCGCTTGAGGATGTCGAGGAAAGCGAGGCGCTTGACCTGAAGATGCTCGGTGAGCACGAACGAGATCCGGTCGTTCCAGGTAAGGCCCAGCCGCACGGGGGTCTTGCCCGCGGCAAGGTGGTCGCGGATGTCGCGGCCCTCGAGCCCGTGGCGGGCGTAGCGCACCGTGGCATGGCTCGCATCCGGCGCGCGCAGTTCGAGGTCCCGGTCGATGGTGAACTTGCCCGGCGCTTCGGCTTTCGCCAGCCACTG
>JANMXB010000479.1:0-3187 GCA_031380765.1 Pseudomonadota bacterium
TCATGGAATTCGATTCGGAGCGCGCCGGCACTTTCGATCCGCTGCGCTACGTGCCCAAGGGCAAGAAAGTCGTGCTCGGGCTGGTGACGACCAAAGTGGGAATGCTCGAGGACAAGGACACGATCAAGCGCCGCATCGACGCGGCCGCGAAATTCGTGCCGCTCGAAAACCTCTGCCTGTCACCGCAATGCGGCTTCTCGAGCACGCACCACGGCAACAACCTCTCGCAGGACGACCAGTGGCGAAAGCTGGCGCGGATCGTCGAGGTTGCGCGGGAAGTCTGGGGCTAGGCCGAAGTCAGGCAGGCAGCGGGCAGGACTGCCAGCCGACGAATTTCCAGCCTCCCGCGGATTTCGTCCAGACATTCAGGTAGCGCAGGCGCAGCGTTTTCGGCGCGCCTTCGACCACGGCTTCGAAAACCGCGCGGCCGGTCACCAGCGCGGTGTCCCCGTAGAGGCGCACTTTCTCCTCGAAGCGATCGCATTTGCGGTAGTCGAACTTGCCGCTTTTGATCGCCGCGATATAGCTCGCCTTGGTGTCGACGCCGCCGGACGAATGCACGTAGATGAGGTCGTCCGCGAACAGGTCGGCGAGCGCAGTCTCGTTCTTCGCGATCATGGCGGCATAGCGCTTTTCTTCCAGCGCGAGGATGTCTTTTTCGGTGGCCATCTATTTCCCCTTGGAAGGACGCAGCACGAAATCGTAGTGCGCAGAGTACTCCCCATTCGCACCCTTCTTGAAATCGACAATCAGCGAATCCTTCACGCCGAACACCGCGTCCGAGTCGAGGTACTTGTCGCCCTTTACGAAAAGGTGCGTCACCAGCCTGTCGTAGCCCGGCGCAGACAGGACCGTGTGCAGGTGCCCCGGGCGCATCGGATGCCGGCCGGTGGCCGTGAGCATGCGCCCGACGGGCCCGTCGTTCGGCACGGGGTAGCTCGAGGGCAGCACGCACTTGAAATGGAATTTTCCGTCGGCGTCGGCGCGAAAGCGCGCGCGCATGTTGGTGCCTTCCTTCTTCTGCACGTCGTAGAAGCCGTCGCCGCCGGCCTCCCAGATGTCGAGAAGCGTGCCGGGAATCGGCTTGCCGCCGACACTTTTAACGCTACCCGTCACGCAGAGCGGTTCGCCGGGCGTGCCGGGCTTCGCGATGTTGGCGCCCAGCGGCAGGTCGGGCGCGCCTTCGACGAAGAACGGTCCGAGCACGGTCGATTCGGTCGCGCCTTCCGCTTTGCCATAGTTGAGAAAGTCGACCAGCATGGAAACGCCGAGCGTGTCCGACATCAGGATGAATTCCTGGCGGCCGTCCTTGCACCAGTGGCCGGTCTCGGTGAGGAACTCGATGCCCTTGAACCACTCGTCCTGCGTCGGTTTTACCTCGCGCACAAAGGCGTGCATATGCTTTACGAAACTCGTCATCACCTCCTTCAGGCGCGGGTTCTGCGTGTGCTCCATGCGCCGCAGCACTTCGGCGGTGAGCGTTTCTTCGTTGAAATTGCGGATGCTCATTTGCTGTCTCCGGGAAGGTCGGACGCCATTAAGTCGACTCTGACCCCACTTACTTCGCTGTTGGCGAAGTTGAGCTCGACCTTGACGTCGTTGGGGTCCATGAGGAAAAGCTGGTAGAGGCCCTGGTCGTCGACCATGCGGCGCGTGAAGGGGACGCCAAGGCGGGTCAGGTGCTCCATCATTTCGGGCAGGCCGGTGCAGCGGAATGCCACGTGGTCAACGACTCCGGTGCCCTTCACCGCCTCCGACTGCTGGCCGAGGTATTTCTTCCTGTACTCGCTCGTGTTGGCGCCGCCCTCGGTCAGGTGGAGCACGTCCTTCTCGCCCAGATACAGCCAACAGACCGGGAACTTGAAATCCGGCGACGGGCCGACGCGCATGCCCAGCACGTCGACGTACCAGTCCCGCGTCTTCGCGAGGTCCGCGGTCTGGATCAGGAAGTGTTCGATATGGCTGAGGGGCATGGAATTCGCGGCTACGGGAGACCGGGATCAAAGGAGACCCAGTGCGCCAAGGATACGCCGGCCGGAAGCGCGCAACTCCTCCTTCCTTTGCGCGAGATGCGGGTAGACGAGCTTGCCGTGGCGCTTGCGGATTTCGCCTGCGATCAGCACGGTGTCGACGTTGCCGGTGCCGGCCTGCATGACCACGCTGGTGACCGGATCGTGCACCGGCCACATGTTGAGGTCGTCGGCGCGGATCAGGATTACGTCGGCCTGCTTGCCCGGCGTGAGCGACCCGATGCGCTTGTCCATCCCGAGCATGCGGGCGCCCTCCATCGTGATCCAGCCGAGCGCCTCGCGGCAGTGAATGGTCGACGTGTCCGGGAGCTTGCCTGCCGTCGCGCGGGCCTGCGCGTTGTCGAAACCGCGCTGGCTGGCGAGCGCCATCCGGGCCACGGTGAAAAGGTCGCCGCTGATCGCGGATTCGAGGTCGACGCCAAGCGAGGGCGCCGCGCCGAGCTCGCGCAGCCGCCCGGTGATCGCGAATCCATGCCCCTGCAGCATCTCGGTTTCCGGCGTAAGGGAGAACGTCACGCCCCGCCCGACCATCAGGGCGAGCTGCGCATCGGTCAGCGTCTGGCCGTGCACGATGTTGTTGTTGTCGCCAAGCAGGCCCTCGGCCGCAAGGCGGTCCCAGCCGTCCGGCGTGCGCGCCTCGCCGCCGGCGCAATGCATGCTTGCGATCAGGCCGAATTCCCGCGCAAGGCGGAAATCGTGCTGCGCGACTTCATAAGTCGAATAGTGGGGGCCGAGAATCGCGAGACCGAGCGTGACGAGGCCATCGCCGGGTGGCAATCGCTTCACCAGGCGCTCGACCTCGCCTCTGGGATGAGGCACCTCCCAGAACGGCTTTTGCCCGGGCTTGGGATCGGGTTTCGGCGAGCCGTGAAAAAACGCCGCGCGGATCCCGGACTCGGCGAGGCCGTCGATCGCGCGGTCGGTATGGCCGGGCGTCGGGTTGTTGTGGCACCAGTCGACGAGCGTTGTGGCGCCGCAGTTGATCTGGTTGAGCGCGCCGACCAGCGTGGCGATGTAGATGTCTTCGGGGCCGAACTTGGTCGCGAGTCCCGCGTGCACATGATGAAAATATTCGATGATCGTCCAGTTGCCTGCCGACCCACGCAAGGCCGTCTGCCAGGTGTGCTGATGCGCATTGACGAGGCCGGGCAGCACGA
>JANMXB010000486.1:0-4806 GCA_031380765.1 Pseudomonadota bacterium
GTGGTATGCGCGCCACGAACTTCCCGTTGCCGTCGGCGATCGCCATGACCGCGGCTTCGGGCAGATTCTGCTGAAGGATCAAGTTCTCGAATGATTCCGGCTCGACCGCCGCCAAAAGCATGAAGGACACGGCGCCGTTACGCATCACCGGCACGCGCACCGGGACCAAAGGCACTCCTAGCACCGGGCCGACAACCACATTCCCCACCTCCGGAAGGCCCGTTTTGAATACTCGCTCTACGCTGGGCAATTCGGCCAACAGAGGAAGCGCCGCGCCAAACGGGCGCTCGGAATTCAGGATCTGGCGCGCGGAGGACTTCGACGCCAGAGTGACGCTGCGCCATGTTGGCTGCGACGCACGCATGCGAACCATCTCGGCGTGAAACGGCTTCAAGTCGCCCGACTCGAGCGCCGGTGATTTGGCAAGGGCTTCGAGGGTCCTGATCGAGCCGCGCAGTTCGGCATCCACCGCCGTGAGCATGGCGCGAGCGCGATCCATGGACCCGGTAAGAATGGCTTCGCGGCGCTGGTCGATCAGCACTACGGAAACGAAGAAAGCGAACGCGAGCACAGGGAGCACCGCGCACACCGCGAGCAGAAAAAGATGCGACCGGATCGTCAGCGCCGGCTTGGCAACGGCGGGGCCGGCGGGTAAATCTTGGGCCATCGCTTCCGGGCGGGAATATGTGAAAGTGCAATATACCGTGGCGACTATTGGCTGCCGGCTAGCGGCGGCTCGATGTGTTCCACTGGCGGTTGCGACGCAGGAATTCGCCGAACTCGCGCGCGGCCTGTTCTTTCTCGCTGCCGCGCCGCGACTGCGCCAGGCCAAGCAGCTGCTCGCATCTGCCCGCGACGACGCTTAGGCGATCCGAGGTCAGCAGGCCCCAGTGCTCCCTGACGCTGCCGCGCACTTGTTTCAGCAGCCCCTCGACGCGATCCTGATTCATGCCATCGATTGTGGTGCGTGGCGCGGTGTGGTCTGTGCACCAGCGCACCTAAGGCGCACCCCGCACGATGTCGATCACGCGCAACGCGTCTGCGGGCTCGGCGTCGGCGCGCCAGCACACCTGGCCGTCGGGTCGCACGAGCACGAGGCGCCGCTGGTACAGCACCTCGGCCTTGGCATGGACGATATCCACGATTTCCAGCGGAACTTTGCGCGCCGCGGCCGCCGCCGCGAGCTTGCCGGCCTCAGGAGGATGCGCGCCGAACCGCAACAGCACGAATCCTTTGCCGAAGAGATCGAGCGTCGACCTGCCTTCGGCCAGCCATACATGCGGCGCACGCGATCCCGGGCGCGCGGTTTGCTTGTACGTGGACACCTCATCCGGGGGCTGGGGCGTGCCGTCGGGCACGATGACGGGCGAGCCTTCGTACAGGTAGCCCAGGTGGATGCCGTTCGAGTACCACTCGCGGCGCATCATCTCGGTGTAGGCGTCGCCGAATGCCTTGCGCGCCCTGTCGCCCCCGGGCCCGTCGTCGAAGATTTCGGGCGGCACCGACTTGATGCGCGGCGAAAGCATGCGCTTGAGGTTGCCGGTGGCTTCGGAGACGTTGCGGATGCCCACGGGTTTTCTTTCGAGCTCGTAAGACGCCAGCAGCGCCAGGCCGCCCCATCCCCGGATGCAGCCCTCGAGTTTCCAGGCGAGGTCGACCGAATCCTGGATTCCGGTGTTCATGCCGAAGCCCCCGGTGGGCGAAGTGAGGTGGGCCGCATCGCCTGCGATGAAAGCGCGCTTCGTGCCGTAATGCTCCGCCACGAGCTGCCGGCGCACCCAGGGCAGCACCGACAGGATTTCGAAATCGAATTCACGCCCCATCGCGCGCACGATCGCGCGGCGCAGCTCGTCCTCCGGCACGGCGCGCTTTTGCGCATCTCCCACGAGGGAAAAACGCCACTGGTCGCGGCCGTTGATCGCCACCAGCGTGGCCCAGGTGCCTTCCGGCCCGATGAAGATGAACCGGTAGCCGGGGGCCTTGTCATGCAGTTTTTCCAGGCCTTCGCGGCGCAGGATCACGTTGGTCGTGTAGGTCAGCGTGGGCGTGCCGGCCATCCGGATCCCGAGCGCCTGGCGCACCGTGCTCGAGCCCCCGTCGCAGCCGGCGATATACGCCGCTTCGATCGTTTCCTCGCGGCCGGCTTTCGCGTCGCGCACCGTCGCGACGACGCGATCGGCGCGCTCCTCAAAGCCCACGAGCGTGGTTGCGTAGCGCAGCGTGACATGTGGATACTGCCGCACGAAGCGCGTGAGCACGGGATCGAAGAAATTCTGCGGACAGCGCTCGCGCTTCTGCGGGCTTTCTTCGGGCGGGCGTTCCTCGCTGGGCCTGGGAAAACGCTCGCGGCCCAGCTCCCAGCCGTTCAGGCTCGTGACCCAGACGCAGTCCTGCGGATAGTCGCGGTTATAGCCGCCCTGCTCCACCCACTGCACGATGCCCCAGCGCCGGCAGTACTCCATGGTGCGGATGCCCACCATGTCCATCTTGGCCTGGTAGATCGCGCCGTCGCCGGACTCGATCAGCGTGCAGGCGATGCCGCGCCAGCCGAGATCGCCTGCGAGCGCCAGCCCGACCGGCCCTGCGCCGACAACCAGCACGGGGGTCATGGCCACTCCTTGGTCAGAAGCGGCGCGGCGAAAATTCGGGCGCTTCGATCACCGGCAGCGTCATCTCGCCTACCGACTCGATGCCGATGCGGACCCTGTCGCCGGGGGCAATCGGCCCCACGCCCTCGGGCGTGCCGCTGGCGATCACGTCGCCGGGATTGAGCGTCATGACGCAGGAGATCAGCTCGATCAGCGCGGGAATGTTCACGATCATGTCGCGCGTGTTGGCATCCTGTTTCGGTTCGCCATTGACCCATAGCCGGTTGCCCAGCGCATGCGGATCGGGGACTTCGTCGGCCGTGACGATCCATGGCCCGAGCGGGGTGAAAGTCTCGAAGGACTTGCGCGTCACGCGCTCCTCTTCCGCGACACCGGGCTCGATGCGCATCGTGACGTCGATAAGGCAGCTGTAGCCGAACACATATTCCATTGCCCGGGCGCGCGGCACGTTGCGCGCGCGGCGGCCGATGATCACGGCAAGCTCGGACTCATGATCGAAGCGCCGCGTCGACCCCTTGGGCAGCTCGATCGCACCGCCCGCACCCACGAGCGACGCGGTCGCCTTCATGAAGAAACCCATCTGGTCCGCGCTGCGCCCTTTGCTCACCGAGCGCGCGCCGATCTCGCCGATGTGCTTGCGATAGTTGGCCGGCGCCGCGATCACGTGCACGGGGCAGGGATTCGGCGGCAGCAGCCTGACAGAAGCCAACGGAACGCCCTTTGCGGCGCGCCGCTTTTCAGCCAGCTTCGGTCCGAAGTCATTCCAGTTGGCGATCAGCGCGTTCATGTACACCGGAGGCCACGCGGGTCTCGCCCCCGGAACCGCATCAGTCACGTCATACACGATATCGCCCTCGACAATGCCGACACGATGATCGCCAAAGACCGCGAGTTTCATCTTTCTCTCCTTCGGTTCGCTATCTTAGGCGAAGCACGCGTATGGCACGGCATGGATCTACGGGCATAATGTGACTGCTGGCGCGTCGAAGGAAAGTTTAACTTATGTTTACGAAGATCTAATTTGAGAGCGGCTGTTAAGTAAATGAACATGCCTTTTTTGAAAACTAACTTTGAAAACAAGCAGGTCAACGACCGGTGAGAAACTCGAAGCAGATCAGCCTCAAATCATCGCGTCTGAGTACATCTCGCTTCGCCGAATCATAAGCACCGCCCTCCGGTTCGGCCAACACCTCGTTCAGCACGTCAGCGAGGCGGTGCTCATAGTTGTCGATGACGTAGGGGATGCGCATGCTCAGCGCTCTCCGAGATCCGCCAGCACAGCGGCAACGAGTTCCGGGGCAAGATAGAAACCGGCTTCGGCCAGTTGATCAAAGAGCGGTCGAACCGTCTTAACGAGTCCGGCGCGTCGTGCCTCAACGATGACGCCGACCGTCCCCGTACAGTGCAATCCGAGGCCCCGGGCCACACGGCGCGCCGCCATCTCATCCAGAATCACCAGCGCATGCGGGCTGCGCGTCAATGCCGCCCGAATCGTGCTCGCCTCGCCTGCATCAAGTTCCGGCAGCTCAGGTCCGGGAGAATCGCGCCTCAGAACCCCTATCTCGCGGCGCCGGATCGCTGACGCAATCTGCGGCTCGCCCGGCCGGGCCAGACCAGTCAGCACCTCGGATCGCACTGTTGGCGTGATGAGCGCCCGGCCGAACAATTGCGGCAGCCAGGCGAGCCCCGCGACGCTCGCGAGCCCGATCAGCGGGCTCGCGTTCACTAAGGCTACTTCCTTTTGCGCCACGCCTCGACGTTTTTCAGATCCTCGCGCAGGGTTTTGGCATTGCCCCGCATTACCGGGATGCCTTCGCGCGATACGTGCCGCATGAAATCCTCGAGCGGGATGCCCGCAACTCTGGCACCGCGTCCCAGCGTCACGCTCTCGCTGCGATAAAGGTCGGTAGCGATTGCGAGCCTCACCCCGGGCTCACCCAGGAGACCGTCTTCACTCAGATGCATGATCACGGCCTCCGGATGGTCGCGGTTCATCACAACCACCGGAGCTTCGCGGGCCATGCGAAGCGCGTCGGAAGGGTTGTTCTTAAGTTGGCGGACGTTGACGGATTTCATAAGAGCCTACGGGATGTAGGAACA
Source organism: Pseudomonadota bacterium (assembly GCA_031380765.1). Lineage (GTDB taxonomy): Bacteria > Pseudomonadota > Gammaproteobacteria > Burkholderiales > SG8-39 > SZAS-79. The sequence goes on from JANMXB010000486.1 coordinate 4,710, forward strand.
TTGTACACGTACACGCGGCGACCAGGATCGGTCTGCAACATCTCTGTCGGCCGTGCGCTGATGTACGCTCCTAAATAACCGACTTTCATTCTAAATC
>JANMXB010000542.1:0-6234 GCA_031380765.1 Pseudomonadota bacterium
GGGGCGGCCTGCTCGGCGGCCGCATTTGCGCAGATGGCCGGGTCGATCATCCAGCGAGACGTGAACCAGCAGCAAAGAATCGAGCAGGGGCTGAAATCCGGGCAGCTCTCGACCGGCGAGGCGGCGCGGCTGGAGCGCGGCGAAGCGCGGGTCAACCGCATGGAAGCCAATGCGCTCAAGGACGGCACCCTGACGCCAGCCGAAAAAGCCCGCATTACGCGCGCGCAGAACGCCGAAAGCCGCGCGATCGAGCGCGACAAGCACAACGCGGTCACGGGCAATCCGAATTCGGCGTCTTCGCGGCGGATGCAGGCCGCCGTGCAGCGCAACGTCAACCAGGAAGGCCGCATCGCGCAGGGCGTGGCTTCCGGCCGGCTCACCAACCGCGAGGCAGGCAGGCTCGAGCGGGGGCAGGCCCGCGTGGACCGCAAGGAAGCGCGCACCGGCGCCGACGGCAAAGTCACCGCGAATGAGGAGCGCCGCATCCAGAGCGCGGAGAATCGCCAGAGCAGGAACATCTATCGCGAGAAGCACGACGCGCAGTCCAGATAGGAGCGAGCCGCCGGCAGCGTTAACATGCGTCTTTCCCTCACCGGAAAGACGCATGGAATCGCCTACCAATGCGACTGGCGCATTGCGGCCGGGTCTCGTCGGCACCTACCGGATCGTAGTGGCCGACGAGCACACGGCGCCTTTTGTCGGCAGCGGCAAGGTGCGCGTGCTGGCCACGCCGGTGATGATCAACCTGTTCGAGGCTGCGGCACTGGCGTGCTGCGAACAGTACCTTCCGCCGGGTTACCAGTCCCTGGGCATCCACCTCGACGTGCGCCATATCGCGGCCACGCCGGTTGGCATGCGTGTCACCGCCACCGCCGAACTCCTGAAGATCGACGGCCGCACGCTCAGCTTTCGCGTCGAGGCGCATGACGAGAGGGAACTCATCGGCGACGGCCTGCACGAGCGGGTCGTGGTCAACGTCGAGCGCTTCGACCAGCGCGTGCAGAAGAAGCTGGCGCCGGGCTGAATTCAGGACATTATTTCAAAAACTCCGCGCTGCGCTTGGCTATCCTGTCATATTTGTACTGTCACCGGTACATTTACGCCGGACGCCTAGAAGACCAGCCCTTCGAGCGCTCCGGCCACTGCAAGCAGCCGGGCGTCCGAGAATTTCGGCCCCGCCACCTGCAGCCCGACGCCGTGTCCGGCCGGTGTCAGGCCGCACGGTACGCTGATCGCCGGCATGTGCACGAGGTTCACCGGGCAGGTGAAGCCGATGAGGTTGCGGTTGGCCTCGCCCAGCGTGTCGCCGTCGGGGTAGAACTCCCCGACCGCGGGCGCCACCGCGGGCGAAGTGGGCGACACAAGGACGTCGTGCGCTGAAAAAACCGCAAGAAGGTCGGCGCCGAGCCGGTTGCGCTCGTCGATCATCGACTGGAGGTCCTCGGGCGTGATCGTGGCAGCGAAGTCGAGCATGCTCGATACGGCACGCGGTTCGCCGGCAACGCGTTTGGTCGAGCGCAGGCGCAAGCCGGCCTGGACCATGTAGGCTCTGAACGGGTCGTTGCACACGCGGCCGATTTTCGTGATGCGCGCGCCCGCGCGTGCCATCGCCTCCACCGCAGCCTCGACCCGCGCCGCGATGTCCGCGTCGACTTTCTGGTAGCCGTAGTCTGGACTGTAGGCGACACGCAGGCCGCTTAGCGACGCGCCGCCGAGCGCTGCCGTGTAGTCCGTCCCGTCGGAGGGTAATTCCATCCAGTCGCGCCCGTCGGGGCGTGCAATCGCATTCATCGCACGAGCGCAGTCGCGCACGCTGCGCGCGAGCGGACCGGCCACGGTGCGGTCGGTCTGCCCAGGGCGATAGGGCACTCGCCCGAGCGTCGGCTTGTGGCCGGCGAGGCCAGTGAACGCGGCGGGGAGGCGGATCGAGCCGCCGCCATCCGAGCCGATTGCGATTGTGCAGAGGCCGGCGGCAACCGCCGCCGCCGCGCCTCCGCTTGAACCGCCCGGTGAGCGGCGCATGTCCAGAGGATTGCGCGTGATGCCAAAGGCGCGGGTATGCGTCACCGGGATCACCGAAAGCTCCGGCATCGTCGTCTTGCCGAGGAGGATCGCGCCGGCCTCGCGCAGGCGCGCGGCGATGGGAGAGTCCTGCCCGGGGCGTGGCGCGCCATCGAGCGCCATCCCGCGCGGGCTCGCCATGCCGGCAACGTCGATGTGATCCTTGATCGAAACCGGCACGCCGTCGAGCGCACCTTTCGCAGCGCCTTCGCGATGGCGGGCTTCAGAGGCGTGCGCCTCGAATAGTGCGCGCGCTTCGTCGAGTGCGTAATAAGCGCACAGCTTCGGATTCAGGCGGGCGATGCGCGCGAACATCGTCCGTACGACTTCTACCGGCGAGCGCTTGCCACTGCGGTAGAGGGCGCCGAGTTCGTCGACCGTGCGAAAGCAGTCGGCTTCGGCTTCGGTTTCAGCGCGGTCGAGGCGTTCGGTCAATTCAGGCACCTCCCAGATAGGCTTCGCGCACGGCCGGATCGTTCGCGAGCGCCGCTGCGCCATCCGTTTTCACAACCAGCCCGGCTTCGATGACGTAGGCGCGCTGCGCCACCGAGAGCGCCATGTGCGCATTCTGTTCCGCAATCAGCACCGTCGTTCGCTCCGCGCGCAGCCGCCGGATCACCGCGAAGATCTCCGCCACGACCAGCGGCGCGAGGCCCATCGAAGGCTCGTCGAGCAGCAAGAGGCGCGGCCGTCCCATGAGGGCGCGGCCGATCGCGACCATCTGCTGCTCGCCGCCCGAAAGCAGTCCCGCGGCCTGGCCAGAGCGCTCCGTCAGCCGTGGAAAGATTTCGTAGACACGGGCGAGGTCGGCGGCGACCGCATCGCGCTCGCCTCGCGCGAGGCGCACGTAGGCGCCGAGCTCCAGGTTGTCGCGGACCGAGAGCGGGGCGAAGAGGCGGCGGCCTTCGGGAACCAGGGCGATGCCGGCGCGCACGCGCGCGACGGCGCCTCCGGCAAGCGCAGCGCCGTCGAGCCTGACTTCGCCCGAGCGCGGCCGCAGCAGGCCGGCGGCGGTTTTCATGAGCGTGGTCTTGCCCGCGCCGTTGGGTCCGATGACGCATACGATCTCGCCCTCGGTAACATCCAGGTCGATACCGGCCAGCGCGGTGACCGGGCCGTAGCCGACGACCAGATCGCGAACGCTAAACATGCCCGGCACTGCCCGCGTCAGTGCCCAAGTAGGCAGCGATGACCTCCGGATGCGCGCGCACCGCGGCGGGCTCGCCCTCGGCAATGCGCAGGCCGAAATTGAGCACGAGGATGTCGTGGCTTACCGACATCACCACGCGCATGTTGTGCTCGACAAGGAGGACGGTCACGCCCTCGGCATTGATCGAGCGGATGACGTCGGCCACGCGCCCGGCCTCCGCGGCGGGCAGGCCGGCCGTGGGTTCGTCGAGCAGCAGCACTTTTGGCTCGGAGGCCAGCGCGCGCGCGATTTCGACGATCTTGAGATCGCCGAACGACAGCGCCGAGACCGAAGCATCGGCCTTTGCCGCAAGGCCTACGCGCGCGAGCAGCCCGCGCGCACGCTCGCGTGCCGCGGCTTCCTCATGGCGCCCCGAAGGCAGGCGCAACAGCGCGTTGAAAACGCCCGAGCGCAGCCGCGTGTGCATGCCGACGACCACGTTCTCGAGCACGCTCATGCCGGAGAAGACCTGCAGGTTCTGGAAGGTGCGGGCGAGGCCGCGGTGCACCCTTGCGTGCGCCGCAAGGCAGGTGATGTCCTCGCCGTCGAGGAGCACCCGCCCGGCGCTGGGGACCTGCACGCCGGAGATCACGTTGAAGAGCGTCGTCTTTCCCGCGCCGTTCGGGCCGATGACGGCCTTGATGGCGCCGCGCGGCACCGCGAAATCCAGCGATGACACGGCCGCGAGCCCGCCAAAGCGGACCGACACGCCTCGCAGCTCGATCACGATCCCGCCTTTGCCGGCACCGCGGCGCCGCGCCGGCGCCGCACGCGTTCGATGAGAAGATCGAGAGCGCCGCCCAGGCCGCGCGGAAAAAACAGCAGCACGAGCACGAGGCTGACACCGTAGACCAGCAGTTCGAGGTCGCCGAAAGAGCGCAGCGCCTCGGGGAGCATCGTATAGACAAGGGCCCCGAGAAAGGCCCCCCACCAGTGCCCGGTCCCTCCAAGCGCGACCATCACCACAAGCATGGTGCTCACCATGAAGTCGAAAGACTCCGGCGAGACGAACGCGTTGTGGTGCGCGTACAGGCAGCCGGCCAGCGCGGCCAGCATCGCGCTCGTGACAAAGACGAGGATCTTGTACTTGTGCACGTTCACGCCCATGCATTCGGCGCCCACTTCCGTTGTCGACAGCGCGCGCAACGCGCGGCCGGTGCGCGAATCGAGCAGGTTGATGAGGAGCAGCATGGCGATTCCCACGCCGGTGAGCGCAAGGAAATAAAACGCCCGGTCCGAATCCAGCTTCACCCCGAAGAGCACGTAAGGCGGGATGTTCACCAGTCCGTTGGGGCCGCCCGTCCAGTCGCGCAGCTCGACGAACAGCACCGACGCGATCGCGTTGAAGCCGAGCGTGGCCATTGCGAGGTAATGCCCGCGCAGGCGCAAAGTGGGCCAGCCGACCAGAAACGCGACCAGGCCGGTGGCCGCGAGCGCCGCGGGCAGCCCGAGCCACGGCGAGACGCCGTACTTTGCGCTTAGGACGCCGCTCACGTAGGCGCCGATGCCGAAAAACGCGCCGTGCGCGAGCGAAATCTGCCCGCTGTAGCCCATGAGCAGGTTGAGGCTGGCGACCAGCAGCAGGTTGGTGAGCCAGAGCGTGCCCATGTTCAGCCAGTAGCTGTTCGGCGCGACCCAGGGCAGGGCAGCGAGCACCACCCACAGGACGGCGAGGCCGCGATAAGTGGCGGCGGAGATCTGCGCGTGCACCTGGGGGCGCGGCCTATACCTTCTGCACCTGGGCGCGGCCGAACAGGCCCGCGGGGCGGAAGAAGAGCAGGAACAGCAATACGACGAACGCCACCGCGTCCTTGTACTTCGAGGAGATGAACGCCGCCGAGAACGCTTCGAGCAGGCCAAGCAGCACTCCGCCGACAAGCGCACCCGGAAGATTGCCGAGGCCCCCCAGCATCGCCGCCGAAAAGCCTTTGAAGCCGAGGACCGTGCCGGCGTTGAACGACGTGAGCGTGATCGGCGTGATGATGATGCCGGCAAGGGCGCCGGTGGCGGCCGCGATGACGAACGACCACATCACCGTGCGCGGCACGTTGATGCCGACCAGCGCGGCCGCTTCGCGATCGGCGGCCGCCGCTTTCATGGCGCGCCCGAGCAGCGTGCGCTCGAAGAACAGGTGCACGCACAGCATCGTCGCGAGCAGCAATCCGACGATCCACAGCGCCTGCGGCTGCAGGCTCGCGCCGCCAACGTGGATCGGCTCGACGCCGGAGAAGCTCGGCAGGCTCATCGGCTGCTTGCCGAGCACCAGCATCACCAGGGCCTTGGTGGCGATCGCGAAGCCGATGGTTACCAGGGTGATCGACATCGGGGAAGGCTGTGAAAGCGGGTAGACCGACAGGCGCTCGCAGGTGAGGCCCAGCACGCCTACGCAGACCACCGCAAGCGGCACGATTGCGATCAGCGGCCACGCGAACTGGGCATGAATCCAGGCGGCCATCATGCCGCCGGCCATGACCCATTCGCCCTGCGCAAAATTGATCGCGTCGGTGGAGCGGAACACCACGTTGAAGCCCAGCGCGACGAGAGCGTAGATCGAGCCGGTGGCGACGCCTCCGAACGCCACCTGCAGCAGCAGTCCGCTATCCAAGCGGCCTCAGGCCGCGATGCCGGCGCCCACGCCGATGCGGCCGCGGAGATCGGCGATGGTCACGCCCAGCCTGGCCAGGTGCTCGCGCGCCTCGCCGAGGAACTGCATGACGATGGCGCACTCTTCTGCCGCGCTCATCGCGCCCAGGCCGGCTTTGCGCGTGGTTTCGTCTGCGGCCACCACGTCATCGGCGATTGCGCCCGGCGCAAGCCACGCGCAGATCGCGCCCGAGCACAGCAATCCCTCGAGGGCCTGGTCGATTTCGGCTCCGATCTCCGCGCGCCCGGCATCATTCCAGCTGGCGGCGCGCTCGGTCAGGTAGACCCAGCCGAACGCGACGTGGCGCTCTTTGTCCTGCACCAATCGTTTGAGGATCGCG
>JANMXB010000549.1:0-3471 GCA_031380765.1 Pseudomonadota bacterium
GTGACGGGCGCGTTTGCGCTGTCCGGCGTGTTTGCGGGCGTGGCGGGAATGCTCATCGCGCCGCTCTACACGGTCTCGGCGGGCATGGGCACCCTCTTCGGCATCAAGGCCTACGCCGCGGCGATCCTCGGGGGCCTGGGCAACCCGTGGGGCGTGATGCTGGCCGGCGTGCTGCTCGGAACGGCCGAATCGGTCATCACCGCGGGCTTCGGCTCAACGTGGACGCAGATGCTTTCGTTCGCGCTGGTGATCGTCGCGCTGGCCCTGCGGCCGCAGGGCCTCTTCGGGCGCGCCGCGGTGAAGAAGGTATGAGCGCGACATCGACGCGGGCCACGCTGGTGCTTGCGGTGCTGGGCGTCGTGGCTGCGACGCTGGGCGCTTTCTACGGCAACAACTATCACCTCCTGATCATCGGCTCGATCGCCGTCAGCGCGATCGTGGCTACCGGCCTCAATGTTCTCTTCGGCCTCGCGGGGCAAATCTCTTTCGGCCACGCGGGCTTTTTTGCGATCGGCGCGTACACGGCGTCGATCCTTGCGGCCAGGGCGCAAATCCCGTTCGTGCTGGCCGCGCTTGCCGGCGCAGCGCTGGCCGCCGCCGCGGGGGCGCTCCTCGCGGTGCCCGCGCTGCGCGTGCGCGGCCCCTACCTCGCGATGGTGACCATCGCATTCGGGTTCGTGATCGAGCAGGGTTCGGCCGAATGGAAAGGCGTGACCGGCGGCTGGAACGGCTTCATGAACATCCCGCGGCCCGACTGGATCGGCGGTCCTCTCTCGGATCGCGGCCTCGCCATCGCCTGCGCCGTGCTCGCCGCGTTGTTCCTGTATGGGTTTGCGCGCTTCGCTTCGACGCGCTGGGGGCTGGCGATGCGCGCGACGCGCGACGCGGAGATCGCCGCGCAATCGCTCGGCGCAAACATGGTGGCGGTGCGCACGCTTGCCTTTGCGATCTCCGCCGCGATCACGGGCTTCGCGGGCGCGCTCTTCGCCACGCTGCAGGGCTTCATCAGCCCGGAATCGTTTCCATTCTTCCTCTCGATCACGTTCGTCCTCATGGTTCTCGTCGGTGGGCAGGGCAGCCCGTCCGGGCCCCTGCTAGGGGCGCTGGTGGTCGTGCTCGCGCCGGAAATGCTCTCGGCGCTGGCCGAATACCGGCTGATGTTCTTCGGCGGCCTGTTGCTGCTCGTGCTGTGGATCGCGCCGAGCGGAATCGCCGGCGCAGCGACACAAGCGTGGGCCAGGCTCACGCGCCGCACTGCCCGCGCTCCGGTTGTCACGATCGACGAAGCCCGCGTGGAGCGTTTCCTCGCGCGCGAGCGCGGTGTGCCGCTCGCCGTGGAAAATATCTCGGTGAGTTTCGGCGGCAACCGCGCGCTCGACGAGGCTACGCTCGTTGCTCAACCCGGCAGGGTGACCAGCCTCATCGGTCCCAACGGCGCGGGCAAGACCACGCTGCTCAACCTCGTTTCGGGGTTCTATAAGCCAGCGGCTGGACGCGTGAGTCTCGGCGCGGCCGATATCACGGGTGTCTCCTCGCACGCCGCGGCGCGGGCCGGGGTCGCCCGTACCTTCCAGACTTCGCAGCTCTTCGCGGGCATGAGCGTGCGCGAGAACCTGCTCGTCGCCCTGCACCGCGGATCGCTCACGGGCGGAGCGGCCCTTGCGGCCGCGGACGCCCATGCATTGACCGACGCGCTGCTCGCATGGGTCGGCTATGGCGGAACGGCGGAGCGCCCGGCGGGCGAATTGCCGCACGTGGACCGCCGCCTGGTCGAGATCGCGCGCGCGCTCGCCACTCGGCCGCAGGTCGTGCTGCTCGACGAGCCCGCGGCGGGGCTCTCGGCGCAGGACACCGACCGCCTGGGCGCGGTCCTGCGCCGGGTGGCGAATCTCGGGCTTGGCGTGCTCATCATCGAGCACGACATGCAGCTCGTCATGGGGATTTCGGACGTGATCTACGTACTCGATGCGGGCCGCATGATCGCCAAGGGGACGCCGGCCGAAGTGCGGCAGAACCCGGCGGTGCGCCGCGCGTATCTCGGGGAAGGCGAGTTCGAAGTGCTCACCGGTCGCGTGCCCAGTGGGGCGCGCCGCCCTGAAGCGCTGATCGTCCAGGGGCTTACCGTGGATTATGGCGCCGCCCCCGTGCTTGAAGGCGTGTCGCTCTGCGTGCGTGAAGGCGAGCTCGTCGCGCTGCTGGGCGCCAATGGTGCAGGCAAGTCGACGCTCATGCGCACCTTGGTCGGATTGCACCGGCCGACCGAGGGCAGCGTCTTGTTTGCGGGCCGCGAGATCGCGCACGCGGACGCGCATTCGATCGCCCGCTCCGGTCTCACGCTGGTGCCCGAAGGCCGCCAGGTGTTCCCGGAGCTGAGCGTCGGGGACAACCTGCGCCTGGGCGCATACGGCAAGGTGCCGATGTCGCACGCGCGCGAGGACGAACTGTTCGGCCTGTTTCCGAAGCTCGCTCCGCTGCGGGAAAGGCGCGCGGGCCTCCTTTCGGGCGGCGAGCAGCAGATGCTCGCCCTCGCGCGCGGGCTCGCCGCGGATCCTCGCGTGCTGATCCTCGATGAGCCGTCGCTCGGCCTCGCCCCGGCGATCGTCAATGAGCTCTTCGCCGCGCTGGCCCGGCTGCGCGCCGAGGGGCACACGATCCTGCTCGTCGACCAGATGGCGCGCATGGCGCTCGCGCTTGCCGACCGCGCGTACGTGCTCTCTTCGGGCAAAATCGTGTTTTCGGGCACGGCGGAAGAATTGAAGAACAATCCCGTGCTGGAACGCGCGTATCTCGGTGGCAACTGAAAAGGAAGACGACTTTGACCCGACCCCTCAAGCCCCACGACCGCTACGACTACGTGCCGATCCACAAGCGGCCCGACTACAGTTTTCCCAACGGCAAGCGCCTCGCGGTGTACCTCGGGTTCAACCTCGAGCATTTCGACTTCGGCGCGGGTCTTGGCGCGCGCATCGGGCCCGAGAGCCCGCAGCCGGACGTGAGCAACTATGCGTGGCGCGACTACGGCAACCGGGTGGGCGTGTGGCGGCTGCTCGAGCTGTTCGACCAGCTTAAGCTGCCGGTCGGCGTGCTGACCAACACTGCGTTGTACGACTACTGTCCCGAGGTGCTCCAGGCTTTCGTCGCGCGTGGCGACGAGATGATCGGTCACGGCCACACCAACTCCGACCGCCAGGGCACGATGCCCGAAGCGGAGGAAAGAAAGCTGATCGAATATTGCCGCGACCGCATCGCGAAGGAATCAGGCACGGCGCCCAAGGGCTGGCTGTCGCCGTGGCTGTCCGAGAGCCTGACTACGCCCGACCTGATGACGGAAGCCGGCTACACCTACACGCTCAACTGGTGCATCGACGACCAGCCGGTGAAATTCCGCACCCGCAGCGGAAAAAAGCTCTGGTGCATTCCCTACCCGCAGGAAGTCAACGACATTCCGATGATCGTGGCGCGCCAGATGAC